>NZ_JAPHPY010000019.1:0-96933 GCF_026241575.1 Vibrio sp. Sgm 5 | reverse complement strand
ACTCCGAATACATTAGCGCAAACCAACTCCGTTATTACTTAATTGTAGTTGCAATAACGGGGCGGACCATACATTTTCGTTCAGGTTAGATCAACAATTGCCTTAGCTTAATGGGTTACCAGTAAGCAGGACTATCCAAACCTTGCACACAAGAGGATGTGCCTTGGATTGGCGTCAACTCACCTGCAAGTGATTGTGCCAACCAACCATGTGGGAAGCTCAAAGTGTGAGGCGCTTTGAACTGCGCTTCAGTCACTTGTTGGAAACCAACGCGCGAGTAGAAGTTAGGATCGCCGTAGGTAAACACCAACTCGATACCTTGCTGTTTCAAGTGTTCAAGGCCAAAGTTGATCAGGGCTTGTCCTACGCCTTTACCTTGGCATTCTGTTAGCGTTGCCATTGGCGACAATAAGTAACCCACTTCACCATTCTCAAAACGTAGCGGTGTAAACAACACGCCTGCAATCAAGCGCTCACCTTGTTTCGCAACAAAGCCTTTCAACTCTTGCTCTGACGTTGTAGTTAACAAATCGCCGACGAGTAAGCCAATGGTTTTGCCTTCTGCTTCACCTTCAGAATCAGAAAAGGTTTGAGTAAACAAAGCGATCATCTCGCTGCTCATGCCTCTCTCGTACTGAGAAAGTGTGTAGTTCGATTTTTGAGTATTTTGATTTGTTGTTTCGTTCATTTTTCTATCAATCTTTTTGTAAGATATACATCTGATACGCCACTTCATTACCACAGCGTTTAACGATATCTAATTCAACTTGTATGTCTTTTAATGCTTGTGATGCTGGCATCTCAGCTTTCAAACTTTGCACACGCTCATCTAAAGGAACGTAGTAGTTATCCCATGCCTGTTGGCTAATTGGGAACGTCTCTAACACTCGGTAGCCTGCTGCTTTAGCCTGCTCAATACGCTTCTCGACACTGCCCACATCTGGGTATTCTTTTTGCCAAAACGCCACCGTATCTTCACTTGGTGTATCCGTGTTCCAAACCAAATCGCTCACCACTAAGATACCGCCGTCCTTAAGCAATGGGCGCCATGCTTTGAATGCATTCTCCACACCCATGATGTAAGCACTGCCTTCCGCCCAAATGACATCGGCCGAGCCTTCTGCAAATGGCAGTTCTGTCATGCTCGCACACACCGTGGTGATATTGTCACTTAAGCCAAGAGCCTCAGCTTTGCCTTGTAGGCGTTGCAAAGACGGCTCGTCATTATCGACCGCTGTGATGTGTGCATGTTTTGCCAAAGTACGAGTCGCAATGCCCTGCCCGCACCCGATTTCCAATATTTCATCAGGTTGAGTTGGTAATAGGCCCAATGCTTTCAACGTATCTTGCTCTGAACCTGGCCCCCAAAACTCCAAGGCTTCAAATACGCGGAAGAAGTCCGCCATGTAGTCGTCGTGAGTATTCATATCTTTTGATAACCAACGTAAGTGAAGGGCTTCTTTCTCGCTAAAACCTTGCGTCATCAGCCATTTCAAGTGCGCATCCGGCGCGACTTCATCCAACGATTCATGCCAATCGGTTAACGGTGTTTCACCAAGCAGCGCTGCCAAGAGCTGTCGCGATTTCTGCTTTTGCTCAATCTCTTCATCAAGCTGTTTGAGTCGTTCCAGCATCAACTGGCGATCTACTTTGGCTTCTAAGCAGGCTTTACACTCCTTGAGCGTCAGTCCGCCACTCTGCAATTGCTGGATCAAACGCAAGCGTTGTAGATCCGCATCGCTGTAAGCGCGGTAGCCGTTGCTTAACCGTTGCCCTTTGATGAGCTCAATCTTCTCGTAGTAGAGCAATGTGGTGCGAGACAAACCCAGCATCTCTGCCAGTTCCGATATCCGATACATGTAATTTTCCTCAGCGCTGATGAAAACATCTTAAACTGTAGAGTTATAGACAGGTCAACATGAATTGTAGAAAAAGATTCAAGAAGTAAAACGCCCACAATACGTTCGCATTGTGGGCGTTTTTATTCTGGCCGAGATTTAGCGTTATTTTACTCGTCCTTGCTCAACCAAGCGCGGGAAGACCTCATTGCGGAAAATCGTGCTTATCGCGATATCATCCACGTTTGAAGAGTCTACCCATTGGTATTTTTCGATTTCGTTACTGGCAACCACCTCGCCCGAATAATCATTTACGAAGAACACATCCATGACCAAAGTAATGCCGTCTTTATCGTGTGCAGGCGCCTCAAAGCGACCAAACAGCGTCAAGGCACCTTCCTTCACGGCAATGCTCACTTCTTCTTGAAGTTCGCGACATAGCGCTTGCTCTGGCGTTTCGCCACTATCCAGTTTTCCGCCCGGCGCATAGAAGGTGTCTTTGCCTTTTGAGCGCAGCACTAACAACGCGCCGTCTTTAATGATGATACCTGCTGACTTGTGCATCTTGTTTTCCTTCTAGGCGTTAGAGAAACTTCTCGATCATAACTTCATTGATGTACTGGCCGTTAACTTTGGCGTGCTTCTTTGCAGTGCCGACCACTTCAAAGCCATGTTTTAGATACGTTGCGAGCGCGTTGGGGTTGTCCTCTCGAACATAAGCAAACAACTTTTCATAACCTTTGGATTTAGCATCGGTAAAGGTGGCGGTAAACAGCGCTGAAGCGACACCTTGTCGACGGCACTTGGCATCGACGAACGTACCAATAATGCCAACGTGAGCGAATGCCTTGGTATAACTGGCGAAAGGCTCTACGTTTTGGAAACCCAGTACGGCGCTCTCATCCTCATCCGCTTCTTTTACATTCAATGCCACATTGAACACACCCGTTTCAGGAAAGCTTTCAATGAAGCCTTCTTCCTCTTCTGGGGTGAAGGTGGTATCAAGGATTGTGTATAAGCCCTCTTCTATGATGGGATTGAGAACTTCGGTAATGCCTTGAGCGTGCTGTTTTTGTGCCTTTGTGACGACAACTTTCATAGTATTTTTCGTTCTTTTTATAGGGATGAAATAGGAGCTCGATTATCTTCTATCTTGATCGTAAAACCAATGACCTAGCGATCGTTCGATCAGTAAATACCCACTGACTCATCCTATAGTTAACACCCTATAAATAAACCACCGCTTCGATGTTGTTACCATCGGGATCATAAAAAAACGCTGCGTAGTAATTGGGCGCATAGTGTTCACGTAAACCTGGCTCTCCATGACAAGTAAACCCAGCTTCAATACCTGTTCTATGAAAAGCCTCGACGGACGCTTTGTCATTCGCTTTAAACGCAATGTGGCAAGGGGCACTTTGGTCACTCTTTTCTATCAGAAAACGCGTATTGGGTTCACCAACTAATCCAAAGCCTGCCGCTGCTTCGTCCAACCATTTTAGTTCGATGCCCAGAGGGGTAAGCACCTTGGAGTAAAAAGCGACACAAGCATCAAAATCCACAACTTTGATTTCAAAATGATCAATCATATCTATCCCTACTTGATTGAATTTGTTCCATAAAAAAGACCACCTTAATCAAAGGTGGTCTCGATTGCGAAGTCTATCGTTTTATCGGTGACAAACTTGTTGGTTATGCCCTAGCTTAACTTAAAGGACGGCCTTCATAATCACCCGTCAGTGTTTTCAAGAACGCTTTGATGGCATCCACTTCTTCATCCGACATTTCCACTCCGACTTGGTACTTACCCATGTCGTAGATGGCTTTTTCTAGCGTATCAGCATGACCATCGTGGAAGTATGGTGGTGTCAGTTCAATGTTGCGCAAGGTTGGCACTTTAAACTTGTGTTTGTCTTCTTTGTTACCAGTGAAGTTGTAACGACCAAGGTCTGCGTCCGTCATATCAGTACCACGCTCAGCAAAGTAGTCCGCTTTCATACCCATGGTTTCAAACGTTTCACCACCCATCGCTTCACCTGCGTGACAGGTTTGACAATCGTACTTCTTGAACAACATTAAACCGTATTTCTCGTGCGAGTCCAGCGCTTGAGTATCACCCATCATGTATTGGTCGAAGCGGCTATTTGGTGTGGTTAGGGTTTTCTCAAATTCGGCAATCGCATCCGTAATGTTGTTGCCATTAATCTCACCTGAGTAAACCTTTTTGAACATCGCAACCATTTCTGGGTCTTGGCTTAACTTGTCGACGATTTCATCCCAATCCACAGAACCCATTTCAATAGGGTTAAACGGAGGACCACCCGCTTGGTCTTGCAGATCCGCAGCACGGCCATCCCAGAATTGCAGTTTGTTGTACACAGCATTAAACACGGTTGGCGCGTTGATGCCACCCACTTGGCCATGAATACCAACAGATGTTACGAGTCGGTCCACGCCGCCTGTATCAAGGCTATGGCATGACGCACATGAGACACTATTGTCTCCTGATAGTCGCGTGTCGTGATAAAGCACCTTACCTAATTCAGCCTTGTCTGCATCGGTTTCGAACGTGGTGTAAATTGGTTGTAGAACTTTGGTTTTACGTTCTTCAGATACCGGAGACTGGGCATGACGGTCAGCGCGCTTCTCACGAATCCACTTCAACAAGGTGTGCTTTTCGTCTTTGGACATGCTCGCTGACCAGTGCATCGTGAGATAGATAGGCGGCGGCATTGAATCGTCGTACAACACCTTTTCTAAACGAGCTAATGCGACTTCAGAGACCAAATCATCTTGTTTGACATCATCAAACAGGTTGGTCATATCGAAATGACGCATCGCAACACGAACATCAGCTTCCATGATTTGTTTTGCTACTGGCATTTCTGAGTAGAAAGGCATTTCGCTGTTTGGCGTATGACAATAACCACAGCCTTTGTCTGAAAGCACCTTCATTGCTTGATAATCTAGCGTCGATTTATCCAGAGAACTGAACTGCACTAACTGTTGTTGAGCCACTTTTTGATCGTCTTGCTTCACCATGTAGACAGTACCTAAGTAAGCCACTAAGCCTGCTCCAACGATCCCTAGCGTAATTTTCTTTTTATTCATAACTTTCCCCTAATCCGTTGCGGCGAAAGTTATTGAAATACCGATATTTTTAAAAATGGGAAAAAGGAATAGATATTAATCGAATATTTAGATGAGAAGCGGATTTAACATCTAATAGTTTTTAAAACAGACACTTGCCGACGAACGTAAAAAATACAACATAAAAACAACAACTTAAAACTAGAACTTTTATTGATATGAGTCAAAAATGACGGGAGCTCCAATATATTAACCAAACATATTAAATTCGATTAAAAATAATTCAGAACGAAATAAAGTAAGAATGGTGGAAGGGGTAAAGGAAAATAATATAGGCACAAAAAAAGGCAGCTCGTAAGCTACCTTTTTTGCAAGTCAGCAAATTAAATTATGCTTTCTTAACGTCTTTAGCTGGGTAAGTTAGCGTTGCTTCGCCAGCTTTAACGCGTACGTAAAAACCGCCGCTGCTTAGACCTGTAACAACCATTTCACCAAGATCGATACCTTTAGTAGCTACTACTACGTCACCGATTGAAAACATATTTAATACCCTGTTTATGTAGATTATGACCTTAAGTCGTTGGCGGTATTTAAGCTGAAATCGCCCCCTTAGCCTAATCAGGTTTTTTGTCGTTATGATTAACATTTATTATTGTTATACGCCTTGTTTTTCAAGGCTTTGTTAAGGTTTGATAGAGATCGCTTTTACGCATTCAGCTTCGCATAAGTAAAGGGGAGATTTCCCCCTATTACGCTATGATGAGGTTAACCAAACCAAGTCATTCTCGCTAAAACTTAGTTTCTTGAGGCAACTTGGATATCGAATCCTATTGGGAGAAAGACAATGAGAAATGGACTCACAATTCGCGCTTTAGAACGTTCTGATTTGCGTTTTATTCACGATCTCAACAATAACCGCAACATCATGACGTATTGGTTTGAGGAACCGTATGAGTCGCATGATGAATTAGAAGAATTGTACAGAAAGCACATTCATGATGATGCAGAACGTCGCTTTGTAGTAGAGGATGAGCAAGGCGTACTTATTGGCCTAGTAGAGCTAATTGAAATTAACTATATTCACCGTAGTGCCGAGTTCCAAATTATTATCGCCCCTGATCATCAAGGTAGAGGTTACGCGGAAGAGGTCATTAATCGTGCACTTGATTATTCGTTTTCAATCTTAAACTTGCACAAAATTTATCTATTGGTGGCACTCGACAACGAAAAGGCGATTCATCTCTATGAGAAATGTGGCTTTATTGAGGAAGGTCATTTAGTGCAAGAGTTCTTCATTAATGGCAGCTATAGAGATGTGAAACGTATGTACATTTTGCAAAATCAATTTCGTACAAAATTTGAAATTGACCAATAAGCGCAAATCCCTTTCACACGGTTGGGTGAACGAGATTGGACATACCACTCGTGAAGTAGCGAGTGGTATGACACATGCTCGATTATTCAAACTGATATTGGTATGAGAAGATGATACGCTTGTCAGGGTCATCGAGATAAGTGTTGTTGTCCATGGCAAACGTCATCACATTAAAGGAGTGACGTTTCTGCACCAGATAGCTCATGCCTACTCCACCAAAAACGCCTTGGTAATTATCCCCTTCACTGTTTTCCGAACCGTAAGATCCACCAGCAAACCCCATCAACGTTAGTTGCTCTGTTAGGGGTTTCAATGTGAATGCTCCCAAATAACCGCTACTGCCTGAAGAGTTCATCATGTTGAACCCATTCTCTGGGCTAGGTGTGCCAGTAAAACCAGGGGCTGAACATGCACTGCCCTCTGCGCCATCACAAACTGGCACATCGCCATCGTTATAGGTGTAGCCTGCCATTGGGAAGATCTGAAAGCCTGCTGGCTCGATGCCAAAATAGCTCAAAGGTACAAAGGTTCCAACACTGTAATTGGTTTGGTCTGCGCCATTGGTGTATTCATTCTTACCAAAGTTGAAGTTCACAATACCAACGGGGAACAACCACGAACCGCCCACACGCCATTCACTGGCATCATCATTGATGCGAACGTTAATTTTACGCGCTTCATCTAATGCCAGCGAGCCAGAGAATGAGATGTTCTGGTCATCAAAATCATAGTTGTTGGAATAAGATGCCCCAAACTTAGTGATAACCTTAGTAGGGTCATCGGCTAATTTGTTTTTGTTCTCTTTGGGAACGCGTTCGCTAGCCAGAGCCGACGAGCTTAAAACTAACGCTGCACATGCCAGCCAAAACGTGTTGTTCATTTCAAATTTCCTCGACGAATTCGTTTTCGTCTTTTTACTTTGTGCTTTTTGTTCAGTTTAATTGATACCGTCCCGCTACAAACAAAAACGGCGGTAAGCCTAGGACGTGCTTACCGCTGCTTTTCGTTGTATCGCTAATCTAGTGATTGCGTTAACGCCGGATTATTGGTTTTTCCAGCTGTAGCCAATGCTCAAGAAGTACAACGCTGGATCATCAAAGCTTGCAATCGTGTTACCCGCTCGACCTTTCACTTCAGACGATTCAATCAAGGTCGCTTCAAAGGCAACTGACACCGTGCTTGCTTCATCAATCTTGTAATCAATGCCCGTACCTAGACGGTAAGCGTTGCCAGTTGGGATAGTCAGATCACCGTTGGATTGGTCTGTGTACATGCTTGAGTCAAAGGCGAAACCTGCATTCCACATCACTTTGCTATTAACCTTGTACTGTGTACCCAAAGCAATCTGGTAGGTGTCTTGTGTTTCTACATCCATCAGTGTTTGGTAAGCACTCCAATCTTGCCAGTTCAAGTTACCCATCACCGCCAGTTTGTCATTGAGCTCATGGTAAGCACTGAATACCAACTGCTGAGGCGCAACGGCACTGGTCGAGAAGTCTTTATCATCGAATTCGAACTCAGTTTCATTCGAGTAAGACAGACCTAAGCGAGTACCTGAATTCAACTCATACAGCACACCAACGCGGCCATTGACTTGAGTTTCAGTATCTTCAATGCCACCAGCGATTGCCGTACCATCAACTTTGACATCCATATCTAAAATGCCGTAATGGATGCCCAATGCAGCACCTACAGACCATTGATCATTAATACGGTATGAAGCAGAAGGTTGAACCGTCACGGCCTGAGTAATTGCATTAGGAATATCAATACGGCTGAACAGCTTATCGTATTCCAGACCCAAGCCGTAGTTGCCGTACATACCAATACCAAGCGTCCACTTATCGTTCACTTGTTGGCTATAAAACGCAGAACCAAGTGGCACGTAACCAATGATGTTACCTGCGTCACCGCCACCAAATGTGTCCAGTGTTGTGTCGCCATACAAGCTGATCAAGTGACCCGAAAATGACTGACCCGCCACGTTAGACAGACCTGCCGGGTTCGCCGCCATGACCGAGGCATCCTGCGCTCTTGCCGCCATACCAGCAGACGCTAAACCAATGTCTGTGGTGGAAGTCTCATACAAATATAGACCTCCTGCTTGCGCTGCTGCACACGAGATGAGGGACCCCACAGCAACGATTTTGGTAAGATTTTTCATACTAAAACCTATAAGTATGTTAGGAGAAAACCCGTACTGCGGCGTTGGTTGTATATCAGTGAAAGGACTGACCATCACACACAGCACAGGCAATTTGTGGATTTAATGAGAAATAAAACCGACTAAGCGATTAGTCTTTCTTCTATTTTTGTTTTCATCTTGTCGCCTGAAATAAAACCAACGACGAACGCGCTTAAAATTTGATGCGCCTTGTTATTTCCACTTAATGTGTGACCAAACATCACACAGCAAAAATGCGTAAATTATTTTTATCTTATGAGTCGTATTAGAATTGGTAGTTGTATTCGATACGGTGGTCACCATCGCCAAAGTCGACTTGCTCATTCCAGTTAGCGAAGTAACGAATATTTGAACGCGGTGTTATTTGGTAAGAAATCGCAAATTCATGCGTTAAGATATTATCCTCACCCGCATAATACGTGTCTTTATAATCACTTGAGCCCGACAAGGTGTGCATATACATCGGGTTGTAGTTGATCCAAATTTTGTCGGTAATATCGATTTTCGAGTACATACCAACCACAGTAAATGTACCTGGAATCTCGTAGCCGTTGTCTTCACCACTGAAGTCATTGGCAATCGTCACACCTGCACCAGCTAATGGGTAAAGCTGGACAACACCAAGCTTCGGTAAGGCCTTGATGAAGCTGTACGACGCATCCAACTTGTCAGCATCCACGTCGTAGTTCACATCAAGCTGACGTCCCAATCCTTTCGCAACTTCAACTTGGAAATTACGCAGGCGGAAGGAATCAATACTGTCATCCAATTTGCTGTACAACGGGTCATCTTCATCCCGAATGCCAAACAGTTCGCCACCAATACCTTTGACTTCGATAACGTTCATCGCCATCGTGCCCGGTTGAGACGCTTTATAAGTTTGGCCTATCTTAATGTTTGCCCCTTTGTCCGTAATGCCAAAGCCAGCTTGGGTATAAACCGCAAGAGGATCGGACATGTCTTGCAGTTCTTTATCTGTATCTGTCTCAGCAAAAACGGGGGACGCAAACTGGATTGCTGCTGCCATCACGACAACAGACGGTTTCACGATATTCATAGGATTTTATCCATCTTTTATTCAATTAAACGCACGCGTCAACAAACCTGCATAAATCGCGGACGAACTGAATCGAGCCTCAGAAAGTTCAATTTCCAACGCGAATTTACAAATAACAGTTTGTTTAACGCTGCATTTAAATTAAATAGAGGATAACGGTAAGTTCAATCACCTATGGTTATATGAGTTATAACCTAAATTTTGGTTTAGATTTGAAATGAAATTTAGATTAACAATTATCTAAATAGTAGATATCACAACAAACAATGAATACTCAGTTAATATAGATTAAACATGTGAAATCAAACCAAAGAAAAAATAAACGGTCAATCGAAAGATAGAACCACCTAGACGTTTAGCTATATACTTTTTCAGCTATTTCACCAATAAATAAGTCATGTTGGCTTAAACATATATTCTACAACTGTAGAGTATTTTCATTAATAAAATGTTATTTCACCTTGGCGTTCGATACATCCACTTCTTGGTAATTCTTCAATATCATTTATGTGAACTACGTTGGCATCGCATATTTTTCTGTTCTACCTTAAACAAAAAAACGCAGCCCGAAGACTGCGTTTTAATTCCAATGTGAGTGAGCTTAAGCTCTTCGGTTAATCCGCCCTCTCGCTTACAGCTTTTCAACGCCCATATTGAACAAAGTAAAGCTGTAAACATCAGCAGTTTTCTCAATAACCTTGCTGGTCGGTGTGCCTGCACCGTGACCTGCGTTGGTTTCGATTCGAATCAAAGTTGGGTTTGTACCCGCTTGTTTCGACTGTAGTTCAGCCGCAAATTTGTACGAGTGCGCTGGCACCACGCGGTCATCGTGGTCACCCGTTGTTACCATAGTTGCTGGGTACTTAACGCCGGCTTTGACGTTGTGTACTGGCGAGTAACCTTTGAGGTAATTGAACATCTCTTTACTTTGTTCTGCTGTACCGTAGTCATAAGCCCAGCCCGCTCCTGCCGTAAAAGTGTGGTAGCGAAGCATATCCAATACACCCACTGCTGGCAGTGCCACTTTGAACAGCTCTGGGCGCTGCGTCATCACTGCACCAACAAGCAAGCCGCCGTTCGAGCCACCGTTAATCGCAAGCTTGTCTGATGAGGTGTAGTCTTTATCGATAAGGAACTCAGCTCCAGCAATAAAGTCATCAAACGAGTTTTGCTTCTCTAATTTGGTGCCAGCATTGTGCCAGTCTTTGCCGTACTCACCACCGCCACGGATGTTCGCGACAGCGTAGATACCGCCCATTTCCAACCATGCTGCTCGACTCGGACTAAAGTAAGGCGTCAGGCTGATATTGAAACCACCATAACCATACAAGATCGTTGGCGCACTGCCGTCCATCGGCGTGCCTTTTTTGTAGGTAATGATCATTGGAATCTTGGTGCCATCTTTCGACTTGTAGAACACCTGACGAGATTCAAATTTTGCCGGATCGAATAGTGCGTTCGATTTGTGGTAAACCTCGCTGTCACCGTCTTTGATGTCTAGGCGATAGGTCGTGCTTGGCGTCTTGTAGTTGGTGAAAGAGTAGTAGACTTCAGCGTCTTCTTTCTTACCCCAAAAGCCGTAAGCACTGCCGATGTCTGGTAGCTTGATTTCACGAATGAACTTGCCGTCCATATCGTATTGTTTGACCATCGAAAGCGCGTCAACAATGTAGCTTGCGAACAGGTAACCGCCTGCAGTTGATGGGCTAAGCACATTGTCAGTTTCAGGAATTAAATCTTTCCAATTCTTCGGCTCAGGGTTGCTCGCATCCACCGTCACTACACGTTTGTTTGGTGCATCTAAGTTAGTGACCAAATACAGCTTGGTGTCTTTGCTATCAATCACCCAAGTATCAGAATTGGTGTCATCCAAAATGGTTTGCAGCGGACTGTCTGGCTTGGTCAAATCTTTGAAGAACAGCTTATTGCCAGACGTTGAAGTGCTTGCCGAAATAAACAGGTAACGTTGGTCGTCGGAAGTGTAACCACGAACGTATCGGTGCTTCTCTACCTCTGTACCACCGAAGATAAGCTTGTCTTCACTCTGCTTAGTGCCTAGCTCGTGGTAGTAAAGCTTGTGTTGGTCGGTTTTTGCCGAAAGCTCGCTGCCTTCTGGCTTATCGTAACTTGAGTAGTAGAAACCTTTGTTGCCTAACCAGTTTACGCCGCTGAACTTAATATCCACTAGCGTCTCACCGACAGGCTTTTTGGTTTCGGCATCAAGCACAATCACTTTGCGCCAGTCGCTACCGCCCTCTGAAATGCTGTAAGCGACTAAAGAACCATCTTTGGTGAAGCTCACATTCGCCAATGAGGTCGTGCCATCTTCGCTAAAGGTATTTGGGTCGAGGAAGACTTCAGGCTTACCACCGTCAAGTTGGCGGTAAAGCACATCTTGGTTTTGCAAACCGTCGTTCTTATAGAAATAGGTGTATTTACCTTCTTTGAATGGTCGCCCTAACTTCTCGTAATCCATCAACTGAGTTAAGCGTTCTTCAATCTGGTGACGATAAGGAATTTGCGCCAAGTAATCGAACGTGACTTGGTTCTGCGCTTTCACCCAATCTGCGGTTTCTTTACTGCGGTCGTCTTCTAACCAACGGTATGGGTCACTGACTTTGGTACCAAAATACTCATCCACCACATCGACTTTCTTTGTCGTTGGGTACTTCACCGCCATTTTGTGTACGTGTTCCACCAACTCCTGTGTTGAGTCTTCGGCATAAGCTCCCGGTAATACGCCCGTCATCGCAAACGCGGTCACCAGTGCTAAGGTTTTCTTTTTCATAGACTTCCTTTTCTGTTTTTGTTTTGTGTAATGCATCAAGCATCTTACCCATATCGAAGTAAGGATTCTAATTGCTTTGAGAAAATTGCTTGGTAAAGGTTTTAAAGTCACCAAAGCCAAACTAGCTGCTCAGCTTCGGTGATTCCCCTCAATGTGGAGTTATAGACAAGAGCTTGTTAGCTCAGTTCAATGCTTCGAGACACTCCCGACTCCACGGCAAAATCTTGGTCATGGCTGATAAGAATAAAGCCGCCGCGGTAAGCATTTAACGCCTGAGTAAGCATGATTTTCGAATCCAAATCGAGGTGATTATCTGGCATCGCTTTCTTTCATCCCCTCACAATGTTGCATCAGGTTTTCCAACATGGAGAGTCCAGGCTGTATCGCACCAAAGTGCTGGTCGAGAAAATAAAGCGGCGTATTGATTTGTAGCTCACCACTTTGCAGTGAGAACTCCCCCAAGAGGGTTTTCAGTAAGGTCGATTTACCGCCCCCGTTTTTGCCCAACAAATGTACCTTATCATCCGCATGAACTTGCGCAGAGATGGGTTTAGCCGCCCCAAATGGCAACACGCCTTCTAAAAGTGACACAACTTTTCGCGAGCGACTTTGACTGTCTGCCAAATACAGTTTTTGCCCTTTGATTTGCTCTTTACGCACTAGCAAACTTTGCTCTTTCTCTTGCAAGTGCGCTTTGCGAAGTTGCTCGTTTTTATTACGACTGGCGGCTCGGGCTGTGGCTTTGTCTTTCATACCATCCAATAAGATCTTCGGCTGACTGCCATCCTTTCTCAGCTTGTTACCTTGAGCCGCTCTTTGTTCTGCTTTCTCTCGATTGCGCTGAGCTTGCTCTTCCAATTGCTTTTTTTGTTTATCGACAGCAGCTAACTGGCGTTCCACCGCTTGCAGCTCGGTGCGCTTTAGCTCGGCATACACGTCGTAATTACCGCCAAATACTTGCAAGCCTAAACCGGATAGCTCCCAAATTTCCTCCATCTCGCGCAAAAATTCTCGGTCGTGACTTATAAGCAGAATCGCTCCTGAGAAATTGCGCATCGAATGAATCAACCACTGCTTGGCATGTCTATCAAGATGGTTCGACGGCTCATCAAGGATCAGTAATTCCACTTCGCTTTCGAACAATTGCCACAGTTGCAAACGCGCTAACTGCCCGCCACTCAATTGCAAACAAGGAAAGTCTGGCTGTGGCGGCAAACCCATGGTTTCTAACTGCTTAGCAAGTTGGATGGGCAAATCCCATTGTTCACCTACTACCTCAAACAGATACTCCGAGCAATCGCCCATCTCGATCTGTTTGAGCGCGCTTAACACATTGTCCTTTGCTAAAAACTGGGCAATCGACAGCCCTCCCCCCAACAAGTGAGATGGTTGCTGGCGATACACCGCAAAGGACCTTGGTAAGGTTACTGTACCGCTGGTTGAGGTTTGCTCACCGCTGAGTATCGATGCAAACACCGATTTTCCGACACCGTTACGTCCGACTAACCCAACACGACGTTTGATCATTGAACATGAGATTTGCTGAAACAGCGTTTCGCCATTACCAAATTGATGACTGATATTGTAAGCCTGTAAGACTGGCATAATTTGCCTCCTGTATGACAGGGACAACAGCCGTAGCTTGAGATAAATCTAGAGATGAGATCGATGCAAATACACGCGTCCATAGAAGCGCTTCAAACAGAAAAATGGTAACTGCAAAGAAATATCGGAAAGTGAGCTACGCCTACTAACCCTGTAAATCCAAAAAATAAAATGAGAGTTGGATGACAGGTTTAGTTGTTCATGTTGGCGTAATCTCCTAAAGAAGTGATGGGCAAAGTCTAAAGGTTTTCTTGTATAAAAAGCAAGCGACTTCTGTCATCACATGAATCGGTTCGATCCAGAAGTGAACTAAAATCCATCGCTCGCCGTAATAGCCAAAGAGTGAAAACACCAATGGGAAACGGCTATGAATCTTTTGATTGAATCGGTCGAGGGTGGTATCTACCTCGCTTATAACGTAGAAAACCAAACAAGATCATTGATCTTGAACGAGCACAAAAGCCCGCTCAAATTTGCCAGCCTCTGCGAGGCAAGAGACCACTTTCGAGGAGAAGGATACTCCTCTGCAAAACTGGTTCACCTCAACGCATCTGATGAAATGTGTGGAGAGAGAATACGCTGTGACATGCCATTAGAGATTGAATTGAGCTGGTATTAGTATCGGCTCTTTTTTCGCCCTCCCCTCAATATCCTCTCGCTCTTAGGCTGGTGATAATTTGCCAAAACTTTGAGCAATTTCGGGATCTTATCAACACATTTTTTGTTAAGGGCGTACTATGCTATTGGTAGTGTATTCCACAAGAGGGCGTGGTTATGAAATACAAACATATCCTAGTCGCACTGGAACTGTCTGATGAGAGTACTGTGTTGATTGACCGAGCGGTATCTATGGCGAGTTATCTCGGTGCCGAGATTTCTTTTATTCATATCGATGGTACTCATGGCGAAATTTATCGTGAGCTTGTCGATATTAAAGCAAACCCAGACCAAAGACCGTTGAATGAACATTCAATGGAGTGCTTGAAGTCCTTTAGCGATTACATGGAGCAGCCATTGAAACACTTCTTCGTTGGCACGGGTGACTTGGCGGACAAACTGGAAGTAACCATCAAAGAGCAAGAGGTTGATCTGCTTATTTGTGGCCACCACCAAGACTTCTGGAGCAAGATCATTTCTTACTCAAGACATCTGATCAACAAGTCTCCGGTAGATATTCTGGTTGTGCCGATTCACGACTAGTTTGAATGAAGGATCTAAAAAGCCGCCAACGATGGGCGGCTTTTTTGTTGTTCTTGTTGGCTCAATTAAGGCTCTATTTCACCAATCGAATACAGCACCAACTCTTCTGGGTTGTTCCCTTCCCCTAACGAGTGAATGTCTTCCCCTTCTTGCTTCAGCTCATTAATCAGCTTGAGCGCTTTATCTTGCTTCACCCCAATAATGGTTGGCATTTCAGAGGCAGAGACACCAAAACGTGTCGCAACAAGCAAGTTTCTTACTTTGGTTTTATCCGATTCAAACATGGCATGACCTCTTTATTTTCAATCATCTAAGCATAGCGAATCGCGATGAAAAAGCATCACGCAGGTCGAATCAATAACGGATTTTCCTACGAGTTAGACAAGCACGGGAAGTAAAAGCTTAGTTACTAAAAACGCGGTCGAAATAATTGAGTGGTGCCACCTTAGTGTTGGCTCTTCGCTGCCATTTACTCTTGTTAGCCACCAGCCACTTTTGTTCGGAGTTGGCTAAAATTGCTTGGCTCACCTTGGCTTCTCGCAACTCATGCTCCATCGCAAACAACTGAGTCTCAACTTCAGTGCGACCAAAATTGACCATCTCTGAATGAGGCTGCGCGATTTCGGTGATACCTGCACAACCAATAATTCCGATGTCTGCGGAAAACTGGCCGTAAAACTGCTCTGCCGAACCATCCACCACATCGCGATCGTTCGTACGAATACGACCACCCGGAATCCAAGTTTCGATGTTCTCATAGTGAGAAAGAATATGCGCCGCTTCGAAGTTATTGGTCACCACACGTAACTCACTGTGATTGGCTAGACGTTCAGCAACCAAAGCAATCGTAGTACCAATACCTAGAAACAATGTCGTTCCGTTTGGGATAGCTTTGACCACCTCATCGGCGATGATCTGCTTTTCCTGTTGATTGGTGACTTGGCGAGAGGCATAGCTGCGATTGCTCAAAGTGGCAGGCAGCCCGACACCACCATGATGGCGTCGGGTAAGTCCGAGTCGACAAAGTTCATTGATGTCACGACGAATGGTTTGCGTCGTGACTTCGAAACGTTGGGCAAGTTCTTCTATCGAGCAATATTCTTGCTGATGAACCAGTTCAATGATGCTTTGTTGACGGACGTTTAAATTATTCATTCAGTGCGGGTTCTCGTATGGCTGAAGGCACTTTTACTTTATAACGTTGAGGCGTATCTGTAATCATCATATCCACGCCCCAATGCCAATGTGCTTCAACTAATTGAGGAAAGTTTGGTGTATAGCAGAAGAGTTGATAACCATACTGCTTGATCTTCTGAGCTTGCAACTCAGTCAGGAAGCGGTAGTCACAATGTACACTGTATGCATCGATGTGTTGTAGCACGACAGCTGAATCATCTGGAATCTCTTGCCATAGTTGCCCTCTTCTCACTTCTGGCAGGTAATTTTTCATCATCATTAAGGCTTCTGTGTTAAAGCTAGAAAACAGAATCGCGTCCGCTTCTACACCTAAGTGCTCGATCACCTGCGCAACCTTTTCGCACAACAGGTCGATTTCGTCACCAGAGTAAACCTTCAATTCAATATTGAGTTTCACACTCGCTCTTGTAGTGAGCTCAAGCGTCTCTTCTAAACTCGGGATAAGTTCGCCCGCGAAGTCATCACCGAACCACAAGCCTGCGTCGAGTGCTCTCAGCTCCTGCCAAGTCAGATCTTTGACTTTACCTCGACCATTCGTGCAGCGGTTGACCGTTTTGTCATGGATGACGACAGGAATGTTGTCCGCACTGAGCTGAACGTCGATTTCAATCCATTCACAACCAAATTCAATGGCGCGTTGTATTGCCGATAAGGTGTTTTCTGGAGCCAAACTGGATAAGCCACGGTGTGCTGTTATTTTCATTTTTTATTCCGTCTTTTTCATTTGTTTTCAAATGAACTATCTCAACCCTCAATGACGCTTTGATTACAAAATGGTGACGAAAGCAATGTTCAAATAAGTTCATTTTTTTGTAACTAGAACGTCATTTGGCTCATTTAATGTTCATTTGAATTTTTTGGAGCGGATTCATAATCAAAATGAACATTCGCAAGGAAACACCTGTTCAAATCATCCAATGAAAAGGAATCATTATGGCTATTAAACACCTCGCCGGACTTGCAGTTGCAGCGGCATTCATCAGCACGCAAGCACAAGCAAAAACAGAGGTTGAGTGGTGGCACGCAATGGGCGGCGCGCTAGGTAACAAGGTTAATGAAATTGCGGCAAACTTTAACGCAAGCCAATCAGAATACGAGATCAAACCGGTTTACAAAGGCAGCTATGCAGAAACCATGACCAGTGCTATCGCGGCGTTCCGAGCAAAAGAGCAGCCAGCGATTGTACAAGTATTCGAAGTGGGTACGGCGACCATGATGGGCGCAGACAAAGCGATTTATCCTGTTTATCAATTGATGGAAGACACCAAAGAGTCGTTCAACTCTGATGATTACCTTGCCGCCGTAACGGGGTACTACACCACCAATGAAGGCAACATGCTTTCCCTGCCATTTAACAGCTCAACGCCTGTGCTTTACTACAACAAAAACATGTTCGCAAAAGCTGGCGTAGCCAACCCACCAAAGACATGGAAAGAGATGGAAGAAGTTTCCCGTAAGCTGCTGGCATCTGGTGCGAAGTGTGGTTTCAGCACAACGTGGCAATCATGGACGCAAATCGAAAACTTCGGTGCGCGTAACAACGTTCCTGTTGCCAATAACAACAACGGCTTTGTTGGCTTAGACACTGAGTTTAAGTTCAATGATTCAGCATTTGTTCGTCACATTGATCAAATGGGCAAATGGTCGAAAGAAGGCATATTTAAGTACGGCGGTCGCCAATCTGATGGTATGCCACTGTTCTACACCCAAGAGTGTGCAATGACTATGGGCTCCTCGGCAGGTCTAGCTGGCATTAAAGAGAACATGAAAGACGTTGATATCGGCGTAGCGCAACTGCCTTACGATTCAGAGATCGTCGCTAAGCCACAAAACACCATCATCGGTGGTGCATCACTTTGGGTACTTCGTGGTCATTCAAGCGAGGAATACAAAGGCGTGGCGAAGTTCTTCTCTTACCTTTCTAGTGCAGAAGTCCAAGCAGATTGGCACCAGTTCACTGGTTACCTACCAATCACAAAAGCGGCTTACGAGCTAACGAAAGAGCAAGGCTTCTACGCTAAGAACCCAGGCACAGATACAGCGGTTCTACAAATGACGTCAACCGAGCCTACAGAAAACTCGAAAGGCATTCGCTTTGGTAACTTCCTGCAAACTCGCGACATCATCAACGAAGAGCTAGAAGCAGTGTGGGCAGGCAAAGCAACGGCACAAGCTGCGCTAAACAATGCAGTTCGTCGCGGTGACGAGCAGCTACGTCGCTTTGAGCGCACACAGAAGTAACGAACATTAATAACGAACAATGGTGCGCTGAGTCTTATTCGAATCACCGCTCAGATACGCACTCTCCCCTCCCATCTTGGGTGGGGAATTCGTTCACACACCTTGCCTGTTTTACTTTGGTATTTGTATGTCCTCACCTGTTGTTTTTAAACACAAATGGCTTCCGGTTGCGCTGATCGCACCTCAGTTGGTGATCACCTTGGTGTTCTTCATCTGGCCGGCAGGACAAGCCATTTTCCAATCTTCTCAACTTGAAGATGCTTTCGGCATGAGCCGTGAGTTTGTGGGTTTGGAGAACTTTGAAAAGCTCATCCATGATCCCCTTTACCTAGATTCGTTAATGACCACGCTGCAATTTAGCATCAGCGTTGCGGTGCTCGCGTTGGTCAGCGCACTCGTTCTTTCCGCTTTCGCCGAACAAATCATTCGTGGCGCGACCATGTATCGCACCTTCTTGATTTGGCCTTATGCGGTCGCTCCGGTTGTCGCAGGTTCGTTATGGCTATTTTTATTCGATCCAACCATCGGTGTGATGACCGAACTGTTGAACCTGTTTGGCGTAGACTGGAATCCAACGCTCAATGGCACCCATGCGATGTGGATGGTGATCATCACCTCGACGTGGAAGCAAATCAGCTACAACTTCCTGTTCTTCTTAGCAGCGCTGCAATCCGTGCCGAAGTCTTTGCACGAAGCCGCAGCCATTGATGGTAGCGGTCCGATCAAACGCTTTATCACCATTAGCTTCCCACTGATTTCACCAACCAGCTTTTTCTTGTTGGTCGTGAACTTTGTTTATGCGTTCTTTGATACGTTCGCCATCATCCACGCGATGACACAAGGCGGTCCGAGTAACAGCACCTCGACCTTGGTTTACAAAGTCTACAACGATGGCTTTATCGGGTTGGATTTAGGTTCATCGGCCGCGCAGTCCGTAATCCTGATGATCTTGGTTGCTTCCCTGACTGTGATTCAATTTAAGTATGTTGAGAAGAAGGTGGCGTACTGATGGTAGAAAGAAGACCGTTTTTCAATCTGTTTTGCCATGTCATTTTGATTCTTGGCATCATTTCGATTGCGCTTCCGGTTTGGATTGCAATCGTTGCAACTACGCATGAGAACAGTGCATTCGCTACTGGCACTCCACTTTGGTTTGGAGACTTGGGTTTTAGTGTATTTACTGACTTGTTGAGTAACGATACCCAATACAACAATACTTTGCCGATTGGCAACATGCTGCTGAACTCTTTCATCATGGCGATGTGCATTACCATCGGTAAGTTGAGCATTTCCATCATGTCTGCCTATGCAGTGGTGTTCTTCCGTTTTCCGGGAAGAATGCTGGCGTTCTGGATGATTTTCTTCACGCTCATGTTGCCCGTTGAAGTGCGCATCATGCCGACGTTTGAGGTGATTACGAACCTCAACATGCTCAACTCATTCTACGGCTTAACCATTCCGCTGATTGCCAGTGCGACCGCCACTTTCTTGTTCCGTCAGTTCTTCTTAACGGTACCGAATGAGTTAGTGGAAGCGGCGCGAATTGATGGCGCAGGACCAATCAAGTTCTTCTTCGATATCTTGTTGCCCCTGTCGCGCACCAACATCGCAGCACTGTTCGTCATCACCTTCATTTACGGCTGGAACCAATATCTATGGCCACTGCTGATCACCACTGACGTGCAGTACTACACCATCGTGATGGGCATAAAACAGATGCTTGGAGTAGTTGATGGTGTTGTGGAATGGAACAAAATTATGGCCACCACCATTATCGCCATGTTGCCACCCGTGATTGTGGTAATTGCAATGCAAAAAGCCTTTGTTAAAGGTCTGGTAGATTCGGAGAAATAAATGTCCACGTTAACTCTTTCTAATATCGCTAAATGTTATCCGAACGGCTATCAGGCGATCCAAAAACTCAATCTTGATATCTGCGACGGTGAAATGGTCGTATTGGTTGGCCCAAGTGGCTGTGGTAAATCCACCTTACTTCGCATGATTGCGGGTCTAGAAGAAATCAGCTCTGGTGAGCTCAAGATCGACACCACAGTCGTCAACGATCTCGAACCGGGTGAACGCGACATTGCTATGGTATTCCAGAACTACGCCTTGTACCCACACATGACGGTGTACAACAACATGGCTTATGGTCTGCGCAACCGCAAAACACCAAAAGCGGAAATCGAGCGATTAGTTCACGAAGCAACAAAGATGCTGGAGTTGGATCATCTACTCGACCGAAAACCGGGGCAATTATCTGGAGGGCAACGTCAGCGTGTCGCGATGGGGCGTGCAATTGTACGTGAACCAAAGGTGTTCTTGTTTGATGAGCCTCTATCTAACTTAGACGCCAAATTGCGTGTTCAAATGCGTTTGGAAATTAAGAAGCTGCAACGTCGCCTCGGAACTACATCGGTCTACGTTACCCACGACCAAGTAGAAGCCATGACACTGGCGGACAAACTCGTGGTGCTCAACAAAGGCAATGTAGAACAAGTGGGTACACCGCTAGAGATATACGACAACCCTGCTTCTCTGTTTGTCGCGACCTTTATTGGTTCACCATCCATGAACATCTTGGATGCCAATGTTACCGTCGACGGCATTACTATTGGTGACGCACTGCTTCCTACATCCACAACAAACTTGGATTTGGGGGTAGTAAAACTAGGTCTTCGTCCGGAGCATTTACAAATCAACCAAGATAAACCATGGTTGCAAGTAGAAGTGGAATTGATTGAATCGCTCGGTGCTGATTTGTTGCTTTACTGCCGCACAGAAGGCGGTGATTCACAAAAGCTGGTTGTTCGAGTTGAGGGACATACGCCGATTCAAATCGGGGACAAACTCGGTTTAGATATCAAACCCAAGCACCTTCACTTATTTAATGCCAATACCGAAAAGCGCATTGATTGCTCACTCAAAGCGGCGTTATCAACGCCAGTTAAAAGTACGATAGATGACAAACAGACACAACGAGGAGTGGTGAATGCCTAATCCACTATCAGAGCTCAATACAGAGTATCTGAGAAACATTGAATGGTTGTTGACCGACGTAGACGACACATTAACTTGGCAAGGAAAGCTGCCGCCAGACACTTTAATTGCGCTCGCAGAGCTAGAGCGCGTGGGTGTAAAAGTGGTCGCTGTAACAGGCGCATGTGCTGGTTGGTGTGACCAAATGGCAAAGATGTGGCCGCTGCATGGGATCATAGGTGAAAACGGCGCTTTTTGGATGAGAAAAGACGCCGCAGGATTCAGAACTACCTTTGCGCGCCCAGCGGAAGTGATGCGAAAAGAACAACGCACATTGCAAGAAACTATAAAGGGCATTTTGACGGAGTATTCTGAAGTTGAGTTAAGCCAAGATCAGAGCTTTCGGTTCTGCGATGTAGCGGTCAACATTGCCCAAGATCGTTCCCCTGTCGCGGCTTCAATTACGATGGAGATCCTCAACCGTATTTTGCATCTTAACGTAGAATCTAACCCAGTCAACGCGACCCTAAGCTCCATTCATATCAATGCTTGGATAGGAAGCCACAGCAAACGAAGCAGCAGCGAAGCCTACATTAAGCAATTTAATCAGGGGACGTTACCCAATTTGAATCGAGTGACGTACGTAGGAGATTCATTAAATGATGAAGGGATGTTTGAATGGTTACCCGTGACTTTCGGTGTAAAGAATATTCGCCCGTTATTAGATAGCTTAACTCATCAGCCGAAATATCTTACTTCTGAATACGGTGGGTTTGGTTTTGCACAACTCGCGAGCCTGATTGTACAAGCAAAAAATGGCAACAACACTAACGAATAAACCGCTTGTGGTGTCGTACTATGAATAAGAAGGCGTTGATGTTTCTTTGGTAAACAAACCATGGATAAATTGGCGCTCTTCTTCGCTCAGTTCTACCGCTCCTTGCTGTCTATTTGCATTTTTAATCAGCCTATCAATTTCATTTAATTGCGATAACGTTAAGTTATTTAGGTGGCGCTTCAAGGTTCTAAACTGCTGTTGTTCCATAACTCTTTTCTTATCGTTTTCCAAAAAAGACACTCAATCCGGATATCATCCATGGAGGGGGGAAATACCACGGATTGAGTGAAAGAAGGAGTAAAGACTGCGGCGGATTGCATGAGAAAATCAAAATTCCCAATCTTATATAACTACTCCAACGAGAAAAATAATATCGATTTTTGATGTATTTATAATTAGCAGTTATGAACTTTCTTCACCACAAGTGCTTAAAAGACTCCCACGAAGAAACGCATCTCAAGCCCTTGGTAGACTTAGCATTTATCCATATTAAATGCTCCGCGATGCTCAGAATGGAAAAGTCCGCAACAAAAATTGCTTGTGGTTCTCACTAATTATTTTTGTTTGTCGCATCCAAGAGCAGCCCATATTATCCGCAACACAAGGGATGACATTCCTTTAGCTCTTTAACAATCAGATGCTGCATACCGATTAATCCCAATCTTTATATGTGAAAGTACACCTTTAATTTCCCATTTTTTGCTTTTACAACCACTGAGCAGAACATCTCAAGCTGTGTTCTGCATAACAGTCTATTCATGTAGGAATTTATCGTGGATAAATATCAAGCTGCATACGCTAAGCGTCTAGAAAAACTAAAGGGCAATCGCTCACCAAAAGCTATTGCTCGCATTTCGGCGTGGGATGCATTTTTTAACAAAGAATATGAGATGCAAGATCTTGAATCTCAAATGGCAGACTCTGCGCGTCAACGCTACGAGCAATCTGATGTAAAAAATGAAATCAGCTTTAGTTCATTCAAACGCGCATTCTATAAAGAGTCGATCGTGATTTACGATTTGACCGATGGTGCATCAATTCAAAAAGTATTCACACCACTACTTGTGCTGGCAACAGCGTGGGTTCTGTTCGTGTGCTTTAACCAATAATTGAGCATCCAAGATCAATAAACGATAGAAACGCAATGGGCAGAGTGGTTGTCACTTTGCCTCCAACAGTTGAGAGTTTAGGGATGAAAGGAAGAAATATTGCAGCATTTGCCATTGTTGTGGCAGCACTGGCATTCGGTTATGGTTTTAAAACTTATCAAGAAGCAAATGGGGTGATGTACCCTACCTTCAAAAAGGAGTTTAGCCTCTAATGCCTAAAATTACGCTTCTCTTACTCGCAACAACTGTTGGAATCGGTATTACCGGTTCTGCATTCTGTGTTGGCGTGACGTACGCATTTACACAACTGCCAATCGAACAAATTCTATCGAGCTTATAAAAAAGTAGAGCACTTCGGTGCTCTACTTTTTGTAATTTGGCGTTCAGGGTTTGTGTTAGGAAACGAAAAGCCTAATCAAAACTCTCTGTTCATTTTCTGCAAGCACGAAAACAAAATGGCTTGATGTTCGGGGTCGATATTACGCGTTAAGTCCTGAACCAAATCTAGATGCAGCTGATTGTGGTGGTGGTGAATTTCTTCGCCACTCGGTGTTAACTTCACGACAATAGCACGGCGGTCTTCTGGATGAGGACAACGTTCAATCAACTCCGCCTTCACTAGTTTTTCAATTTGAACCGTCAATGTACCGGTCGTAATCCCTAGCTTCTCCGCCAGTTCTTTCATACGCAGTGCACCATGCCCACCCAACACTTCAATCGTGTGGATTTGAGCCAGTGAATAACCAGTGCCTTTCACTACAGATTGCTCCCAAGAAGACATTTTGTCATAAAACTCGGTAAGCGTTTGATTCAGCTTTTCTAATTCGCGCATCACTCAGTCGTTTGAACTTCCAAAGTAAGATGATGAATCTTATCAAACTTAGCCAGTATTTGCTTAAATTCATCCAGTGTTTTATCACTCTTATTCTTCAATGCAATCGCCGCAGAATAATGATGGCCACTGACTTTCCAGATATGTAAGTCGACAACCTCCGCATACGGATCTAAAGACTTTCTTATCTCTTTACGATAGTTCTTATCGATACTCTCATCCAAAAGTACTGGCGCGGTTTGCTTCATCAAGCCCAACGTCCATTTACCAATCACAACAGCACCAACAATACCCATCATGGCATCTAACCACACCCAGCCGTAAAACTTACCGACAATCAGCGCCACAATCGCCAACAAAGACGTCAATGTATCCGCTAGCACGTGGAAATACGCAGCGGTTAAGTTGTGGTCGTGATGATGTTCGTGATCGTGTCCGTGGTGATCGTGATGGTCATGCTCATGATGATGGTGATCTTGCAAAAGTAGCATGCTTGCAAGATTAACCACTAAACCAATCACCGCGACCATGATCGCCTCGTTAAATTGGATACTCTCTGGATTAAAGAGGCGATGAATCGATTCGACCATCATCATCAATGCCACAATCCCCAAAGCAATCGCACTGGTAAAACCGCCAAGTACGCTGACTTTACCCGTACCAAATGAGAAGCGGTCATTGTGCGCATTTTGTTTCGCGTAGCGGTAAGCAAAGAGAGTAATACAAAATGCCGCTGCGTGTGTGCCCATGTGCCAACCATCTGCCAGCAATGCCATTGAACCAAACATGGTTCCGGCAGCAATCTCCACCACCATAGTGGTCACGGTTAGAATCAATACGTAGAGCGTGCGTTTTTCACCCTTTTGGTTGTGAGAAACGAAATCATGTGAATGTTGCGATACAGCCATTGCGACACTTACCTTCCAATTTTAGTTTGATTATCAAACTATTTGATTTTAATTTAGTTTGACAATCAAACAATGTCAATGCGGAAAATAAATAATATTGAAAGCACATTGCCCGATGAGCCGAATGAATTGCAGAGAAAGGCATTTTTGAAAAGTCAGGATAGAACGTCAGAAAAAGAGAAAAAGGAAGAAGAGAGGAAAAACAAAGAAGAGCGTTGAACCTTATCAGGTTTAACGCCCAAGTTATTTGATTCTATCGCGTTTCGCAGGCGAGAAGCTTGTCTTCAAATTGCTCATCAATCCTATCGGCAATCAATTCGATTCGGCTTTCTGCACAGTCATCCAGTTCTACTTCCGTTAAACCATCAGGAGTAAGGTTGTAACCAAAAATGCCGCTATTGGTGATGAAGACCGCTTTCATACGTTCTACTTGTAGATCAACCAATAATACGATGAGCTGCTGGCGATCAAACACTTTCTCAGGAGAGAATCGCCAACCAACGCTTTGAAAGCCTTCACCTTCATTCATCGCTTTCAGCAAGCCACTCTCTGGCATGGGCATCTCAGAAACCAATGGCTTTTCATTCGCATGATGGTGGTGATGGTGCGGCGGATGCTCATGAATGGTGGTTTCGCCTTCAAATTCATGAAAAGGAATCACACCGTGCTCCGCGAAAATCACTTTTGTATTTGGACGACCAACTTCCGCCACATAAGCTTCTAGCTTCTGGGGATCACCCTCTTGATAGAGATCGAGTTTATTACCCACCACCGTATCGGCAATGGCGATTTGCCGATTGAATGTATCGTGCTCGGTGTAACGAAGATCTGTCAGCTTACGAGCATCAACTAAGGTGATGTTCTTTTGCAATGACAACACTTGTCGATAGTGATCCGTCGATAAAACCTGTAACACCTCTTTTGGATGCCCAAGGCCAGTCGGCTCAATCAACAAGCGGTCGGGCTTTGCTTCATTCAGCAGTTGATTAAGTGCAATTTGCATTGGCAATCCCGCCGCACAGCACATACAACCACCGGGTACTTCACGAATAAAGACTTGCTGCTCTTCGCTTTGCTGGCCTTGAACCAAGCTGCCATCTACACCGATTTCGCCAAACTCATTGACCAAAACAGCCCAGCGTTCATTCTTTGGTTTACTCGCCATCAGATTCAAAATCGCAGAGGTTTTACCGACGCCCAAAAACCCGGTAATAATGTTAGTTGGAACCCCAAGTATGGGCTGTTTATCAGAGCTCATTGGCAATTCTCCTGTAGCCTTGAACCAGCTCGTGGTTTGCCGAAACCACAGACTCCGAAAACGCCGAGTATTCTGGCGGCACTTTCGAGATGCTGTTCAAATCAAAGTCGGCGCCGATATTGGTCATCGGCGGAACATGGAAGTTCTCTGGCAAGTCTAGTCCATCCACCACACAGTTATGACGAATCACACAACCTGCGCCAATCACGGCGTTAAAGACGACCGAGTTGAAGCCGATAAAAACATCGTCACTCACTTCACAAGGCCCATGAATAATGGAACGGTGCGCAATAGAAGAACGCTCGCCAATGGTCACGGCAGCGCCCGCTTTCGAGTGAATAACCACACCGTCTTGAATATTGGTATCACGCTTAATCACGATGGCTTCCATATCGCCTTGTTCATTGACTTCATCAGCCCGAATCACCGCATAAGGACCAATAAAAACGTTATCTTCAATGATCACTTTGCCACAGATAATAGCAGTCGGATCGATGAATGCATTTTCCGACACTTCCGGCATGTGACCTGTTGGATTTCTTCTTAACATATTGATTTCTCTTTATTCGGCGTCTTATTAAACACTCAAACTACAACGTCTAACTTCAAGCATTACAGCTTCTACAAATCAGGTTTAAAAAACAGGGAGTACAAATAAGCTTTCAAAAATGAAGGTCAAAAATCAGCCCAGAGATAAACCTAGCACCGACGTTCAAATGACAGTCGCATGCCATATTCCTTTGGTTCAATCAGTCGTTGGTTGGCATAAACCACACCGCCGTTTACCCACGTTGTTTTGATTTGTGATGAGAACGTATGACCAGCAAACGGTGACCATCCGCAGTGATACAAGCTGTTGTCGTTCGTCACCGGCGTTGGTGCTGCTGCATCAACAAGAACCAAATCAGCAAAGTAGCCTTCACGAATAAAACCGCGCTCTTGAACACCATAACGAATCGCTGGGTTGTGAGCGGTTTTCTCTACGACTTGCTCCATCGTCATGTGGCCACGACTCACTTGATCAAACAGCGTCAGTAGTGCGTGCTGCACCAAAGGTAAGCCCGCAGGTGCTTGGTCGTAAGGGGCTTGCTTTTCTTCCCAAGTGTGCGGAGCATGGTCCGTCGCGATAATGTCAATCTGGCCTGTGCTTAATGCCTTTAGAAGCGCTTCACGATCGCTTGGGTATTTCACTGCTGGGTTACATTTAATTTGGTTCCCACGCTCCGCATAATCCTCATTGCTAAACCAGAGATGGTGAACACAAGCTTCTGCTGTGATGTTCTTATTTTGAATGGAGCCAGCCTCAAACAAGGCAAGTTCTTTGGCGGTGGTAATGTGTAAAACATGCAGTTGGCTATGGTGTTTTCTCGCTAACTCAACCGCGTAAGAAGAGGAGGCATAGCAAGCTTCGTCATCACGTAACACTGGGTGATCTTCTATTGTGAGTTCCGACTTTTTTTGCAGCAACCTTTGCTTGTTTTGAGCAATGTTAGGGCCGCTTTCACAATGGGTGACAATTAACACAGGCGAATCACGGAAAATCGCGTCCAAAGCTTGCGGCGCTTCAACTAATAAATCCCCTGTTGAAGCACCCATAAAGACTTTTACACCACAATGCTTACTTGGGTCGAGCAACTTAATTTGGTCCAGATTGTCTTCTGTCGCACCGAGGTAAAACGAGTAATTTGCAAGTGAGTTGTTCTCGGCAATTGCAAACTTCCGCTCTAATGCATCAATTGTGGTTGTCGCTGGGTTTACGTTCGGCATTTCCATGTAACTGGTAATACCACCCGCGACCGCTGCACGAGATTCTGTCGCTATCGAGCCTTTATGGGTTAAGCCTGGCTCACGAAAATGCACTTGGTCATCAATCATTCCTGGGATCAAATAACAGCCTCTCGCATCAATAACTGCATCACCTGGACGAACCATAATATCCTTTTCTATGGTTTCAATTCGCTGATCGACAATCCGCAAATCTGTTTCTGTAATCGTTCCTTCATTTACCACACGGGCATTCTTAATCAGCGTTGCAGGCATGACGTTTCACCGGTTCCTTTTTGTTAGGGATGAAAAAATGAATGACGCACAAAGTGAGTTTTGTACGCTCATGGTAGGTAGAGTGAGCTCACACCTCTATTTGACACAATCGTCGCAGACACAACTGATTTCCAATTGAGGGCTGATAACCGTAAAACCTTCTTGTCGCGCATTCGATTGAAGGCCAGTAATCATGGCAGGATCGATGGTTTGCTCGCTGATTTTGTCGCATTTAGAGCAAATCAGAAATTGAGGGATACCATGTTCGTGGTCGCACAGGATATGAGAACAGACAATGTACTTATTAGAGACCTTTAGCTTGTGCGCCAAATGTTCACTTTCAAGGAAATCCAAAATACGATAAACCGACATGGCCTGAATATTTTGATCAAAATGCGTTTTGCAATAGTCCATCAACTCATACGCTGACAACGCTTTGTTAGAATGAACCAGTGCTTTTAAGACGAGCTTCCTTTTTGATGTCAGTTGCTTGCCTCGAGCTTTACAGATTTTCTCTACATGCTTAATAACCGCGTCGATATCGCCCATTACCCACCTCACAAAACATTTATGCCACCCAATATACTTTATTAATAATTGTTATGTTATAACACAAATTAAGAGTTCATCAAGCTAACACAGAAGTATCCAAGATAAGGCTGAGGTTCACGAGCCAACAACGCTTGGCCTAAGGGCGATTTGGGTATATGAATTAGATCCGTTACTCTAGAAGCCTGATATCCCAAATCATAACAATCAAAACGGATGGCAAGGATGGAACAAGTTGGCTCTCGCGCTCTCATCGTAGAAGGCGGCGCAATGCGCGGCGTATTTTCCTGCGGCATACTCGATCACTTCATGGCTCATAACTTCTCACCCTTTGATAGCTTTTGGGGGGTATCTGCGGGAGCAAGCAATCTAGCGGCTTACCTTGCAAATATGCCGGGGCGAAACCTTAAAATTTATCTCGATTACAGCCTACGTAATGAATTTATCTCTCCAACGCAGCTTGTGCGTGGCGGAGACATGATGGATTTAGATTGGATGTGGGACATCACGCTCAAAGAACTCGATATAGACAGAGCGGTACTGTCTGCTGATGCTCGCCCTTTCTTTTTAGGTGTCACTCGCCAAGACAACGGACAAGCAGAGTACCTAACCCCGACAATTGATATGCTCGCGGAAACAATGAAGGCAAGCAGCGCATTACCTATTTTGTATCGCAACGGTGTCGCGTTGAAAGGGATAAAATATGTCGATGGTGGGGTCGCCGACGCTATTCCTGTCGCAGAAGCCATCAAGCGCGGGGCGACCAAAATCATGGTCTTACGGAGCAGACCTGTAAGTTATCGAAAATCCAAACCAAAGTTTGAAAAACTCACCGCGCGTCTATTGAAAGATCACCCTGCGTTGGTCGAGCCAATGCTCACTCGCCACGTTCGTTATAACCAGTCTTTGGAATTAATAGAGAATCCACCAGCAGGTGTTGAGATCATCCAGATTTGCCCTCCGGAAGGTTTTAAACTTAAGCGCTTAAGTCGCTCTCCAGAGCCACTACGTAAAGCTTATGAGCTTGGCATTGAATTTGGTCAACACGCCATTGAGCGCTGGAACAAAATTAGGAACTAGGTAGCACGAATCAAAAACTAAACAGATAAAAAAAGCCACACCGACTAGGCATGGCTGTTGCAAATTCGATGGCAGTGGATATCGTCTTTGCTTGCAGTTGAACTCAATAAGGGAGTTCCAAATCATTGTGCGCTTTTTCCATCTTGCTGTGCGGCCAAACAGCATGTTTTCCTAACGGTTTAATAAGTCTCGAATAAACCTGCGTTGTAATCTTGAATCGCTTGTTCGATTTCTTCGATGCTGTTCATTACAAAAGGACCATAGTGTACAACTGGTTCATCAATCGGCTCACCGATGAAGATAAGCGCACCGCTAGCCTCATTTGCGTTTAACTCAGCCGTATCACCTTGAGACAGCAAGGCCATTTCCCCCTGCTTAACAACACGGTCACCAAGACTTACATTGCCTTTGTAGGCATACACCATCATGTTGTGATGCGAGGGTGTTATAAGATTTAAACAGTCCCCGGAGGCAGAACGCCAATCAGCAACCGTAACGGGCACACCCGTTTTATCCAGTGGACCTCGAATCACTTCACCATTTATATTCAGATCGCCGGACAACACTCTCACCAAACCTTGTGTTTCTTGGTGATACTCAGTGATCGTCTCAGGTTGAAAGTCATGGTATTGCGCTGGCGTCATTTTGTTGCGCGCTGGCTGGTTAATCCAAATCTGAAATCCATGCAAAGCGCCATCTTGCATGATTGGCATTTCACTATGAATAACGCCACGCCCTGCGGCCATCCATTGGGCTCCACCGGAACGAAGTTCACCAACATTGTCCATATGGTCGCGATGCTGGAAATGGCCCTTCATCATGTACGTTAGCGTTTCTATGCCACGGTGAGGATGTGGAGGAAAGCCACCAATATAATCCGCTTGCTGATCAGACTTCAGTTCATCCACCATCAAGAAAGGAGAAAAGCTGGCGTTGTTGAATCCGGCAACTCGACGAATCTTTACACCATCACCATCCGCGGTTGCGTGTGAACGGATAACCTGACGAATCTCTCTCAATGTACTCATAATCTTGCCTCCCTTATTGGTATGGTTCCATTGTAGAAAGGGCGGGAGAAAATCATGAGTGGATGAAGTTGTTCTACTCCATCGATTTTTTCGAACAAAAATAAATTCAAAATAATGGTAGCTATTTTTCAAACACGCTGTATAGTGACGACTGGCTCTTAGAAGAGAGCTGTTAATGCTACATTTAGTTTAAGTTCCCTCTCAGTAAATTCTTGAATCCCTCAATTCAGACACCTGCGTAAAACTTCCTCTTGATTGCACATTCAATAGCTTAAAAAAGATCCACTAAAACTCGTATATTATTGTTTAAATTCAGAGGTTTTTATGTCTAAAGTAACTGGTTCAGTAAAATGGTTTAACGAAACTAAAGGTTTTGGTTTCCTATCTCAAGACAACGGCGGCCAAGATGTATTCGTACACTTCAACGCTATCGTTGCTGACGGTTTCAAAACTTTGACTGAAGGTCAGAAAGTAAGCTTCAATGTAGAAGATGGTAAAAAAGGTCCTCAAGCGACTGAAGTTACTCCTCTATAAGATAGCTTTTCTTGGTGCAGCATCTCCTTGCTGCACCAAACTCTCCTCCCCCTTCAAAAATTCCTCACACTTAACACTCAGCAATATTCAATAAAATTTGCTCGGTTTTCTGCTGCCTAAAATAAATGGGTTGCGGACATGATATCCATCACTAGCACACTGTATCTATCGTTAGAACACTATTGTAATCGTTGGTATATCACTTACTTAAAATTAGGAAAAATTATGTCTAGAAGAACTGGTCGTCAAAGACACTGGTATCAATTATCAAATAAAGAAAAAATCACAAAGAAACAGGAGAATAGATGTTAGAAATTGAATTCCGTTTAAAACAACCCGACATTTCTTGGAACGCCAAAATACATCAACTTAACGGTGACATTTTAAGGCGCCATATACTGCCAAAGCTTCAATCAACTTGTTATCTCATTGATTTTAAATACTGTGAGAAGAGCTACTCAGGTGAAATACTGTGTGACTCAGGTTCAAAGTTAGGAAGTTTTAGTATCAAATAAGTCTATTTTGATGCATTAATTAGTAATGCGAATAACTAGGAAGGTATTCAAATGGCCAGAAAAAGTAAAAAACAAATAGAACAAGAAAAGAAAGAGTCTGAACAAAACGCCGCTGCAGTAAAACAACAAACACGCCGACGTATTGAGGACATTATGGAGCAAAGAGAATTTGATAAATTGTTTGATCTTTAATGTTTAAACGAATAAATGAAATCCCTCCATACTCTTTTCATTACTCTTACCTATTAAAAATATCGATGTGCAAGGTATCGCCACCCCTTCTCAATTCACAATGAGCAACGCACAGAAACCCGATATTAAACACCAAATTTCTCGCAAGGTGTCATTCAGAATTAGCCTCTGAATAATCGATTCACAGCTCGGTGTGTGCTGGGACCGAAACACCCCGCGATGAAATAACCCCTGCAACGCCCGAAAGACTAACCTTCTTCTCCATTTTACTATCACCCATCTGTTTTCTAACAACGCTAGCCAACCCCGATTTTTTGCGTATAATCGCAACCGTTTGCTTCGTATAACCCCAATGATATGGTTTGGGGGTCTCTACCAGCTCCCTTAAAGTGCTGATTACGAAGAGTTGAGATCACTGTGGATCTTACTCTTTGTAATAGCGTTCGATTTTTTCCAATCTATACCTATTCTTAGAGTAACTGCATCCACAACAACCATAAGAAAAAGTGGGAGTTTATTATGAACGCATTTATTCAAGGTCTTCCAAAGGTAGAGTTACATTTACATATAGAAGGTTCGCTAGAGCCAGAATTGTTGTTTGAGCTAGCAAAGCGCAACCAAATCGACATCCCATTCGAATCACCTCAAGTACTGCGTAAAGCCTACGAGTTCGAAGATTTACAATCTTTTCTCGATATCTATTACCAAGGGGCAAATGCGCTGCGTACAGAGCAAGACTTCTACGATTTGACTTGGGCATATCTAGAACGCTGCAAAGCCGACAACGTTATCCATACTGAGATCTTTTTCGACCCGCAAACGCACACCGACCGCGGTATTGCATTTGATGTTGTCATTCATGGTATTTTTCGCGCCATGCAAGACGGACAAGAAAAGCTCGGTATCACCTCACAAATCATTGCTTGCTTCTTACGTCACTTATCTGAAGAAAGCGCGATCGAAACGCTGCAATCGATCTTAGAACATAAAGATAAAATCATTGGTGTTGGCTTGGATTCTTCCGAACTTGGTCATCCGCCAGAGAAGTTTAAGCGTGCATTTCAACAGGCAAAAGAAGCGGGCATGCTGACGGTTGCTCATGCTGGCGAAGAAGGTCCAGCGCAGAATATTGTTGACGCACTAGAGATGCTAAGTGTCAGTCGAGTAGACCATGGTGTTCGCTGCGTTGAAGATGCATCGTTGGTCGAAGCGCTTATCGAAAGCAAAATGCCTCTCACGGTGTGCCCGTTGTCGAACATTAAGCTTTGCGTGTTTGATGAAATGGAGCAGCACAACATTGTTGATTTGCTACGTAAAGGTGTCGCGGTAACCATTAACTCGGATGATCCGGCTTACTTTGGCGGTTACATGACGGATAACTTTTTGGCGGTCAGCAATGCACACCCGATGACAAAGCCAGAGCTAGCTCAATTCACCATCAATGCGATCAATGCGAGCTTCATCAGCGAAGCACTTAAAGCCAAATACCGTGCTCAAGTCGCTGATTATTTAGCGAATCACTGATTATAAATACAAACCAATCAGGGCTAGCTATCTAGCCCTGATTTTGTTGTTTGAAATACACCTTTACTACGTACCTCATGATGTATCTCGTTCGGTTTTAATACAGTTTCTCCCCGCATTTTTTGCAACATAGAGCGCCTTGTCTGCTCTGGCGACCAGTTCATCAAAACTGTCTTCTAACCCTAATGTGGCAATTCCCGCACTGAACGTCACTTTCGAAACAGGGCTGAAATCTTCATCCTTAAGCGCCTCTAAACGGTTTTGTGCCCATTGCAGTGCCTTTTCTAAAGATACCTCGGAAGCGACGATGACAAACTCCTCCCCGCCCCATCGTGCCAACATACCTTCGTCTAAAGGGGTTTGGGCCAGAAAATCAGCAATATGCTTTAGTACGTCATCCCCAACATCATGCCCAAATGTGTCGTTAACCTCTTTAAAGTGGTCAAGGTCGAGCAAAATCAATGAGACAGGCCAACTGTGCGCTCGTGCCTTTTGAAGCTGCTCGTTGACTTTGGTGATCAGTGCACGACGGTTAAATAAGTTGGTGAGTGGATCATGCATGGCCAACCAAGTGAGCTTGTGGTTGTTTGCATTGAGCAAATTGACCGAGTACGCCAACTCTTGGTTCGCAGTATTGAGCTCTTGTGTTCTGAGTGCGACCACTTCCTCTAGCTTTCTATTGTGCTGATGGATTTCATCAAAGGTGTTTTTAAACGCATTGGAAAGCTGACCTATTTCATCTTTCGAATCGTAGCCAGAAAACGCGGTGTAATGATTGTTCACTGCGTTTTCGACATCGTACGTCAGATCCAAAATCGGCCTTGTGATGGAATTGGTGAGATAAAACACGATAGGCATGAAAACAACAATCACCACCGATGAAGTAATCGCAACATCTTCCAGTAGCTCATTGATATCGAGGAAAATATCAGACTCTTCCGTGGTCACAAAGAGCGTCCAATTGGGCAAAGTATCGATTTTAGCGAAAGTCACGATCTTGGCTTCATTGACCTTTCTGTCGTAGTAGTGGCCGTGTCCAACATTCTCCCAATTAGTTTGCACCGCAATGTCAGCAAAGCCTTCAAAACCAACTCGTTCACCTTCAAAAATATTGGCGTGCAAAATCAGAGAGCTGTCGGGATGAGAAACCACTGTCCCAGTGCTATCAGAGATCCAAGCATAGCTGCTGTTGCCTAACTTCACTTTCGACAAACGCTGCGCAAGGTAGTCTACGGAAATAGAAACACCAACAATCCCTTTCCAGTTACCCGCTTCGTCATACACGGGTACACCAAGGGCAACAACGGGCGTTTTGACCAGTAAGCCAACGTGCGGCGCTGTGATGTGATAACCTCCGTGCTTCCATCGAACATCTCCAACAAATTCCGGCCACTCGATTTTTATGGATCTACCCTTGTAATCAATCAGGTTCCAATACTCATCGACGAAAAGCGTATTGATCACAGACTTCTTAGACATGCTTTTGAGCCACTTAAGCTCTTCGACAATAAAGTCGATATCCCCTTCTTGAACACGTTGGTGACCACTAATGGTTTGCAATGACGCCACATGTCGTTGCAACTCTTGGCTAATGACGTCCGAATGGAGGTTAGAAAGTTGAATGGAGTTTTCTAAGGCGACACTAAAGATCCGTTGCCGCTCTTTAAAGTACAACACAGCGAAAAGAATCAGGACGAAACAAATCGTCATTACGGAATACGTCACGACAAACTTGGTTCTTACACTTCGGAAAGCAAACCCCGCGATATACACAAATGTCCTTATTAAATGTGAGGATATGCATATAGTCTAGTTTGTTAGTAAAGAGTCTGCTATGTGGTTTAGTATGAAAAACGGTCGAAATTTAATAGTTTATTGAAAACTTCTTCGCTGCCAATGCACATTGTTCTCTCAACCATTTATGACTTGGATCGTTGGTACGAGATGAATGCCAATACATGGCAACATCGATAGGCTCTTTTAAAAAGTCGATCTCTAACGCTTTCAATTGATACAACTCTTTGTACTGTTCTAACAATATTTGAGGCATAAGGGCGATATAATCGCAACGTTGTATCACCGGCAATATTTCTATAATACTGCTGCTCTGCCAAGCAACGTCACGCTGAGCTAATATCTTTTCGTCTTTAATCCCACGTCCAGTCAAATACCCTCCTTGTTGATCAAGTTGAGATAAAGTGACGTGCTTTTCTGCTAAATATTCATCCACGCTAATGGTATTGCCTAGTAAGCGTGGATGGTCAGCCCGGCACGTTACCGTCAACTTATCAGACATCAACACTTGAGAACGTAAATGAGGATGCAAGTTAGTCTGTGCCTCAATCACAAGATCACATTGCTGAGTTCGCAAAAGGTTGGTTAAGTCCATGCTATAGAGTGGTTCAATCCGCGTCATCGCTTTTGGCGCAGTATGACTAATCATTGCAGACAACTCTGGTAACAAGGTAAAACCGAACACACTCAACGACGAGATCACAAAACGCTTATCACATTGGGCAGGGTCAAATCGAGAATGTTCAGGCAACATATACGCAATACTTTCAACTGCACTGGCAAGCGTTGGGTAAATATCCAGAGCATACGTCGTCGGTGACACACCGTGGCTTTCACGTATAAACAGTGCGTCGTTAAACATCTCACGAAGCCTGACTACCGCTTGGCTGACCGCTGATTGGCTAATACCCAATCGTTGCGACGCCTTGGTATAACTTTTCTCTTCGACAATCGCCACGAAGGTCGGCATAAGGCTGTAATCTGAGTGCTTCATAATTTATGTATTCTCGCCAATTTACCCAGTGATATAGCCATAACTTATATCACATATAACTCAACTTATGGCGTTTTTTCATACAATTTCGCGCACGTGATGAAACAAATAAAACAACCATCACTCGCTCAACGTTCTACCCTCCAAACATCGACAAAAGGTATAACTATGAACGTCATAAAAGCCATAGGTCGCGTGATATTTGCGATTTTTATGGTGCTATTAAGGTTCTCGATCTTCATGGCTCTGATGCTTTGCGGTGCTTATTTGCTTGCACCTATAGGTACGATCAATTCAAAAGACATTGATATGAGCTTGTTCACCAACACGCCCAACGACACCATGATGGTGATCTTTAACTCTGAATACTTCAGCGGGTATCTGTTCTCTGTCACCATAGCCCTTGTCCTTTTTGTTATCTATTTGCTATGGCAGATCCATGAAGTTGCAGTGCACCGAGCGGAAGAAAAGAAAAGTTCTCACATTCAATTGGTTTTTGCTTTGTCTTTATGTGGTTTGTTCATCCATAAAGCATGGTGGGTATTGGCACTTATCATTGCGTTCGCTAACTGGGAACACATTGGTCAATCACTTAGCAACATTATTCGCAATAGCCGCCTGTCAACACAACCCCAAACGCCAGCAAAAGCAACGGAGGAATAACCGATGAAAGAGGTAATGATTCCGTACATTTTGATCATGTGGATTTTGGTCTCTACTGGCGCGATCAAATGGACACTTAAAAGCGCGTTTTGGATTATTTCTGGCGGCGCGTTCATTCTTGTGGTGCTGGGGATTCTATCCCGTTTGTGGGCTCCGGTTGATCTCACTTACTCATCCACAGTCAAAGCACCACACTCCGTGTTGTCTCCCCTATTTCGGGAGCAAATCGACCACATCAATGTGCAGCACAACCAACGAGTCAAGAAAGGCGATGTGATTTACACCTTAGTGGATACCACTTCACAAGCCGACGTCGAGAAGATTAAGGCTGGGATTGTGCAGCAAGAAGAGACCATCGCTCAGTTGAAGCGTGACATCGTGCGTGGTGAAACTTCACCAGAAATCTTCAAAGGCCGCGATCTGGAATACTACGAATCACAATTACGCGTCGCCAAAGCGTCATTAAAATCACTCCATGCTGACCTTGAGAAGACTGTCTTTGAGCAAGAGCGTAAAACGGTACGAGCGCCTTATGATGGCCAAGTAGCCGTCGTTAACGTCGCTGACGGCAGCCGTGTGGGTAACATGCACATTTACGACACCTCACGTAAGTTTTTAGAAATGCGCATCCCTGACCAAACTTATCGTTACGTTGAAGCGGGGCAGTTTGCTGAGTTTTACGTCGACGCATACCCTGGTGAAGTGTTCCGCGCGCGCGTGCACAGTATTACTGCGGGTACCGGAGAATCTTCTGTCTCTCCTCTGCAAGGGCCGCAAAGTGTTCGTCAGCACGTGGGAGCAAACACGAGTAGCCATGGTCGTACTGTGATTTTGGAAATCTTCGAACCAGAAGGCAAATCCATACCAATCGGTGCAACTGGCTCAGCGTGGATTGCCGCAAATAAACCACACAGCCTGTTTGGCTTCATTGATGTAATTGGCGCAGCAACGGTTCGCCTTCACTCTTATAAGTCTTACTTGAACGCGATGTAGAGAATAAACAAACCGCCCACACAGGCGGTTTGTTTCTATGAAGCCAATGATGCCCCTACAATTCGTCTGTGGTTAGCAAACACTTTTGGCGCTAGACTGAGTGGGCTATATAAAGCTACCCAAATAAGGAAGAAAATGATGATTCAACAAGGCCAAGTACTACCTGCCGCAACGCTTAGCGAACTGACTGCGGATGGCATGGTAAATCACGAAGTAACCGAACTGTTTGCCAACAAGAAAGTCGTGTTGTTTGCGGTACCAGGTGCATTTACGCCAACATGTTCTGAAGCTCACTTACCTGGCTACGTTGTATTAGCAGACCAATTGAAAGCGAAAGGTGTTGATCTTATTGCTTGTGTATCGGTCAACGATGCCTTTGTCATGCAAGCTTGGGGCGAAGTGCAAAATGCTTCTGAGCTACTCATGTTGGGTGACGGTGATGCAAGCTTCACTAAAGCAATTGGTCTAGAAATGGACACGGGCGGCTTTGGCGGTGTTCGTTCACAGCGTTACGCAATGATCATTGAAAATGGCGTAGTAACCACGCTGAATGTTGAAGAGCCAAAAACATTCGAAGCGAGCAAAGCAGAAACCATTCTCGCTGCACTTTAAGCTCAACGCTAAGATCACAAAACGGAAGCCTCTGCGCTTCCGTTTTTTCTATCTGAACTCACTGATTTTACTAGCTCAGCGCCACACATTTAATGAAGATGAAGTTCGGGAACGTCGCCAAACGTTGGTAATGCTCCTGAGAGATTTCACGAATCTTTTCATTCACCTTACCTTCTGAAATCGCCAGCATCGCCATGTTACTGCCCGTAATCGCATCGGTAATGTCTTGTAATGAACGGCGGTAGAATGCCACAGGAACCGGTTCTCCTACCGTATTCCACATATCTTCAACCAGCTCTTTATCGTAGTAATTACCAGAAGCCGAACATTCGAAATCCGCAAATGGATGATGGGTTGAAAAGACAAACTGACCACCGGCTTTTAATACTCGTTGAATATCGTTAAACAAGGGACGAAGATCTTCAATGTAATGAACCATCAGCGGGCAAATGACTAAATCGTACTGCCTGTCCGCCTCTTCAGGTAAACCGAGCGCCAAGTTTTGCGCGTAAGCGGTGACCGAGCTACCTAGCTTTTCTTTTACGATATCTATCATCTCTTGTGCAGCGTCGATGCAGGTTACTGAGCTTGCGCCCAGCTCAAGAAGAAGCTGCGCGTAAATACCAGAACCACAACCTAAATCCAGCACCTTTTTGCCTGCCACATCACCGACTAGTTCAAGGGTGTTTGGACGCTCAAAATGCGCGTTGTACAGGTTATCTTGCGCGGCTAAATCGTATTGCTTTGCGTAGGTAGTGTACATTTCTTGCTTCATGGTGACTCCAACGAAAAAGTGGGATGCGAAGACTAGAAAATACTCGATATGAAGTAAAGTGAAAAGCACGTCAGATCAGTGATCTTGCGCGTACATTGAAGAAGTGGCGTTCTGAAAAATAGAAAGAGCCTTACCGATGTATCGAAAGACTCTGAATTGTGTGCAAACCCCTAATCGAATCGAAGCCTAGGTATTTAGGTATTAACGCATTCGCACCACACTGGTCTCTTGCTTGCGCTGCATTTCACCAAACGTCAGCACAAACGGGGAAGATTGCTTAACGCGGCTTGGCAACGAAGACAGTGCGTTATAAGCGTCTTGCTTGGTTTTGAAATCCCCAACCGTCACGGTATACCATCGTGTACCACGGCTGTTTTTCCAGTTCACCCAAACCGGATGTTTCGGATCGATATAGCGAATGTACTCTTTGACATCCTTTTCTTTTTTGAGTGCCAGTACCTGCATCGTGTAGTGATTTGGGTTGAGGTATCCATAAGCATCTTGCGATGACATAACACCAACGCATTGCCCAGAATCGACTGGTTGATGCTGCGGCAGCACACAGCCAGTAAGGGAAAAAGCCAAGGCCAAAGATAAAATCTTGCGCACACGTAACTCCGTTTTTTTGTTCTGAATGTTTCTCTTAATGAGTGCTCAAAACAAAAAGGCGACCATTTCGGCCGCCTTAGTAAATCAATTTGCGTGTAATCGAGATTTAGAACCAGCTCGCGACCAAGCGCTTAAACCAATCCATTAGACGTTTGAAGATACTGCCTTCATCAACGGGCTCTAACGCCACTAGCTCAGCTTCTTTCACGACGTCACCGTCGACCTTATACAAAACTTTGCCAACCACTTGATCTTTTTGAATCGGGGCAATTAAATCGCCGTTGTATTCAACTTCCGCTTGCAGCTTATTTACATCGCCTTTTGGTAGCGTTAGATAAATATCGCGATCGACACCGACTTTCAATTCATCTTGATTGCCCATCCAAACGCGCGCTGTTGATACTTCTTTACCAGCTTCAGTTGGTACAACCGTATCAAAGAAACGGAAGCCATAACTCAGTAGTTGTTTGCTTTCTGACTCACGTACACTTGGGCTTTTTGCGCCCATTACAACCGCGACCAAACGCATGTCACCATTAGTTGCCGACGTCGCAAGGCTGTAACCTGCGCCACTGGTGTAACCGGTTTTCATGCCATCCACACTCATGCTGCGATCGCGTAGCAAGCCATTCCGGTTGTATTGGGTAATGCCGTTGTAAGTAAACGAAGTCTCGCTGTACAACGGGTAGATATCTGGTAAATCACGAATGATGGCACGGCCGAGAGTCGCAATATCACGAGGTGTCGAATACAAACCATCACTGTCCAATCCGTGTGGGTTGGTAAATGCAGAGTTTGATAAACCAAGCTGATTCGCCCAACTGTTCATCAATCCAACAAACCCAGCTTCACTGCCTGCAACGTGTTCTGCGATAGCCACACTGGCATCGTTACCCGATTGAACAATCAAACCACGATATAGATCAGACAAAGAAACAGAGGTACCCACTTCAATGAACATTTTTGAAGAGTCTGGGAAGTTTTTTGCCCATGCATTTCGGCTGATCACCACGTCGTCATCCAGACTGATGTTGCCTGATTTAACCTCCTGACCAGCAACATAGGCGGTCATCAGTTTGGTCAAACTTGCGGGGTTAAGACGCTTATCTGCGTCTCTTTCTACCAATACAGTTCCGGTGTGGTAATCCATTAAAACGTAACCGCGTGAGCTAAGCTCCGGAGCATTAGGAACAACGGTAGGTGCAGCAAAACTAAAAGTAGATACTGCAGTCAGAGCAGTCGCTAACGTAGCATTGATTAAAGTGTTTTTTCTCATAGCAGCTTTCTGTGGCTTACAAACTAAGTGGAGTATATTGAAACGCTGTTCAGTTACAGCAGCTCTGTTACGATTCGTTACGTTTACTCGATGTTTGTCGAAAAGAATGCGATGTCCGTAGAATATTGCACACAAAACCGGCATATGAATACGCTAGTCAAGCATATGAGACAACTAACATTTATCACCATTCAAAATACCAAAGCGCTAATAGCAAAGAGCTGAACTTTCCATCTTAGCCCCGTCCTTTTAGCCCTTACTCTCTGTGCTCAAGACCCAAAAAGATTACACATCAAAACATTACACCTCATAACTTTTCAACCCTAAATGCACGGTCAAAACTCGTATAAAAGGACAAAAAAAGCGCAAATTTGCATATTTTTACATAAAACATTATTATCTCGTCGCATTTTTTAATTTGAACTCAAAATAAATGGAGGGCGGTTTTGGTGTTTTTCTTGAAAAAGGACAGCACTTTTAAAAAGCGTACATGTTGTATTTATGGATAATGCACTAAAAAAATATAGTATCGACACCACCGACTATCAGGTTGGCCAAGACAACGTTCAAAAGTGGGGATTCGATATCCACAATCCAGTATTCGGAATTAGTGCTGGTCTTGTTCTTCTTTGTCTTGCTTCTCTTCTCATTGTTGACCCTGCGACTGCTCGTGATGCCCTAAACGGCCTAAAGAACGGCATCATTTCAGATTTCGACTCGTTCTTTATGTGGTCAGCAAACTTCTTCATCTTATTCGCTATCGCGATTCTTTTTTCTCCCCTCGGAAAAATTAGAATCGGCGGTAAAGACGCCATTGCAGAACACTCAACCATTTCTTGGTTATCTATGCTTTTTGCTGCCGGTATGGGTATTGGACTGTTGTTCTGGAGTGTTTCAGAACCAACCGCTTACTTTACCAATTGGTTCGGTACTCCTCTCAACGTAGAGCCTTATACCGAAGAAGCAAAATCACTTGCGATGGCCGCAACCATGTTCCACTGGGGCATCCACGGTTGGGCGATCTACGCAATTGTTGCACTCTCACTGGCCTTCTTCGCTTTTAATAAAGGTTTACCACTTTCTTTGCGCTCAGCGTTTTATCCAATCTTTGGGGACCGCGCTTGGGGTTGGTTAGGTCACGTTATCGATATTCTAGCGGTACTCTCCACTCTATTTGGTCTAGCGACGTCTCTCGGTTTAGGTGCACAACAAGCAACCAGTGGCATTAACCATGTATTTGGTTTAGAAGGTGGCATTGGTACGCAAATGATTGTTATCGCATTCGTTACTTTTATCGCAGTACTTTCTGTGATCCGAGGTATCGATGGAGGTGTCAAACTACTGAGTAACATCAACATGGCGGTGGCTTTTGCACTGCTGGCGTTCGTGATGTTCATTAGCTTCGATATCGCGACAACATCCATTTGGGATACCACTGTCGCTTACGCACAGAATATCTTTGCACTCAGCAACCCTGTTGGTCGTGAAGACACTGAATGGATGCACGGTTGGACTGTTTTCTATTGGGCGTGGTGGGTATCTTGGTCACCATTCGTGGGCATGTTTATCGCACGTGTATCGAAAGGACGTACCGTTCGAGAGTTTATCTTCGCGGTTATCGTGATTCCAACCACAGTAACCTTAGTTTGGATGGCCGTATTCGGTGGTATCGCACTCGACCAAGTCGTCAATAAAGTCGGTGAATTAGGCGCAAATGGCTTAACCGATATCTCACTGACGTTGTTCCATGTGTATGACGCCATGCCATTTAGTTCAGTCATTTCAATCCTGTCTATCGTTCTGATTTTGGTGTTCTTTATTACGTCATCAGACTCTGGCTCGCTGGTTATCGATAGCATCACCGCTGGCGGTAAAATTGATGCACCAGTACCACAACGTATTTTCTGGGCATGTATTGAAGGCTCTATCGCTGCCGTCATGCTTTGGATTGGTGGTAAAGAGGCACTGCAAGCACTGCAATCTGGCGTTGTCGCAACGGGTTTACCGTTCACCTTAGTCTTATTGGTCATGTGTGTGAGCTTGATTAAAGGCTTAAGATCAGAATTACCGGCGTATCAAAACACAGTGCAGAAACCTTCTGTTGCTTAGCAAAAGCTTTATATCATCAATATGAGAAACGAGCGTCCATTTGGCGCTCGTTTTTATGCTCGTCACCGTATTCAATAAGTTCCGTTCTTACACTTAAAAGAGCCCCATACGCAAAGGTCTTGGGGCGAATAAAGCAATGAGTTATTGGTCAAGGGATTTTAACTCACCACTGGAACGGACTTAGTCCTATGACATTCTTTGTTACGCAGCTTTACTTCAAGGCGATCACTTATTACTTTGCGTACGCCTCTCGACGAAACAAAAAAAGGAATGCCGAAGCATTCCTTTTTACTTATTCAGAAAGGGCGATTATTCAGGCTTTTTCGCCAGCGCCACATCAATGTCTGATGCGCTGTGACGCTCTGCCACTTGCTCCCACTCTTCACCCCATGCGCGGTTAACAATGCGACCACGTTTAACACCTTCACGCTCATCAATCGCTTTTGCCCAACGCACGACGTTTTTGTAGCTTGCTACATCTAGGAATTCAGCCGCATCGTAAGCACGACCCAATACTAGGTTGCCGTACCAAGGCCAGGTTGCGATATCAGCGATGCTGTACTCATCACCACCAAGGAATTCATTGTTCGCAAGACGCTTATCCAGTACATCTAGCTGACGTTTTGTTTCCATCGTGAAACGGTTAATTGGGTACTCGAACTTCTCTGGTGCGTATGCGTAAAAGTGACCAAAACCACCGCCCAGGTATGGCGCAGAACCTTGCAGCCAGAACAACCAGTTCATGACTTCAGCGCGCTTTGCACCTTCTTGTGGTAGGAAGTGACCAAACTTCTCCGCGAGGTAGAACAAGATGTTACCAGATTCGAATACGTTCACTGGCTCATCACCGGAATGATCCGCTAGTGCAGGGATCTTCGAGTTTGGGTTCACCGACACAAAACCAGAGCCAAACTGATCACCATCACCAATCTTGATCAAATACGCGTCGTATTCTGCTTCCGTTACACCTGCTGCTAACAGTTCTTCAAACATGATCGTGACTTTCTGACCATTTGGCGTACCCATTGAGTAAAGCTGGAATGGGTGCTCGCCAACTGGAAGCGCTTGCTCATGTCGTGCACCAGAATCTGGACGGTTAATACTTGCCCATTGGCCGCCGTTTTCGTTGTCGTTTGTCCAAACTTTTGGTGGAGTATATTCGTTAGTCATTGTTATCCCTTATTGTGTTTGAATGCATCTTCAAACTGACGTCCTAATCACGCCAGCAAGCATAATCAAATGTCCCCATCGCCAAATACGATAAAGCCTATTCAAGATATTAGGTCGAATTCGCCAAATAAAAGTCCTTCAATCTCTTTTAGTTAGAACCTTTGGTTATGGGAATTTCTTTCACGCTATAAGTAAAAAGTACACGTTAATGTGAGCTAGGTTCGAGATACCAACAACGAGGAACAGATCAGCTTCAGCGGTCCATCCATCATCTCAGTCTTAATCAAGCTTGCATCGTGACAACAACTGATCGAGAACGCGAACCCATGTAGGTAATCCGCCAGCAAGTCCAAACTGTCTTTCTCCACTTGCGGGGATAAACCCAAAGGCTGAACAATGATTCGATAACGCTCGGTAAACACTTGAGCTGGGCCATGGGATGTCATGCTCAACATGGTTTGCAACAACCCGTTGTACTCACGTAGCAGTGCAATGTAGCTAACAGACAAGCTTTTGAGTTCACCTTGCCAATCTTCATTCATTTGAGGTTGATAAATTTCCTCCACCAGCGATGTGGTTAACGCTTCAAGCAAGGCATTCTTATTTTTGAAGTAGTGATAGATCGCCATAGGATCGACATTTAATTGCGTCGCTAACGAACGAATGCTTGGTACCTTTCCATCCTTTTTCATCAATAGCTTGGCCGATTCTAAGATGCCTTCTGCGCTTAGCTGCGACTGCTTGGCGGCCGGTCTTCCGCGTTTCTTTTCGTTGACAGACATTTGATCTTCCCGATAAACTCAGCATTATTCTACATTGTAGAATTAATTTTAACCTAACCTTTAACTTGGCTCAAGCACCAACATTTTAATGAGGTACCCATGGCAAATATCGTATTTATTGCAACCAGTCTGGACGGTTACATCGCAGATAAACAGGGCAAACTCGACTGGCTACATTCAGTACCAAACCCAGACAATATTGATACTGGCTTCTTCTCACTGATGGAACGCATTGATGGCTTGGTGATGGGACGCAATACCTTGGATGCAGTACTGAGCTTTGATTGCGATTGGCCATACAGCAAACCGGTGTTCGTACTCAGCAACACCATGACAGAAGTGCCACAAAGCTACGAAGACAAAGTCTTTCTAGTAAAAGGCGAGCTAAAAGATGTACTTGCGGATCTAAACGCAAAAGGCTTTAACGATCTTTACATCGACGGCGGTGTAACGATTCAGAACTTCCTGAAAGAAGATCTTATCGATGAAATGGTGATCACGCGCTTCCCTATCCTACTTGGCGGCGGCGCACCTCTATTTGGGGATTTGGAACAGCCGCTGAACTTCAAAGTCACCAAGAGCGAAGTTGTTTTGGATACCTTAGTTCAAACAACCTACGTGCGTGAAAGGTAGCTTCGGGGTGAGTGAACCAAGCTCTTGACGATAACGTTAAGGGCGATTTTTTCTTCAATAGCTATCGATGGAACTCATTTTAGGACATTTTTGAGTTAGAGCGGCTAAAAATTAGAGCAAGTATAGTAAGTACCCGACCACAAAAATGTCCTCTGTAAACCTACCAGCCTGGATTTTATTTTTGAGCATTTTTCTAATAGAAACACGCCTCAAATCAATTCTGTGGCATTGGTAAGTCATAAAGGTGTTTTTTTGTTTTTTTGATAATCACTGTATTTTTTTGCGATCCATTGATGCAAATGCAACCCGCTATTACGCTTTAGCTGTACATCGATCACAGCCAAAATCAATAACCCAATTATCGTTCCCATAATCATCTCCAAGCTTATCTATTCTAATTAGTACTAGTTTAAGTACTTTTCATTAATCCATTGATTTCATTAGCTTATCCATATTTAGACCACCAAGTTCCTCTAAGTTATCCTTAATCTCTTCATCTATTGATAGATGGCGCTCAACTTTCTTTATTTCCTTCTCAAGAAACTTTTCAACTTCTTGAGATACGTTGAACATCAACCCCTGTTCACGTGCTGCTTTTCTCGCTCGTTTAAGACGATAATCTAAGTCTGATGAAATTTTAATGTTTAGCGATACTTTGGATTTTTTTTTCTGTAATTGCATGATGATACTCAATTTCAACTTAACAATACCATAAACTTTTCTACCTTTTTAGCAAGAAAAGTTAGTATTGCTGATGACTGAATTGGAGTCAGAGCTGAATAAGATAGTTGTGTACGAATAAGATGTGTAAAACACCGAATGGATCACCTCTGAGCTTAGAAACGCCACAAGCACAAGATAGCTCATAGAAAGACGATGCTTTTCAACAGACAAGCTTTGGGGATAACAACTACGACATGCCTGGGACACACGTAATATTATGGCAAATGGAACGTTAAGTTGCTTAAACAGTGGGAAGCGATGAAACATACTCGTAGTGCGCAGGCTTGTGGGGCGAGGTAATAACCATTGTGTGACGGGTCTTTTCCGTCCATACTCCTTGATAATCAGTTGTTTGCCTAGTCAACTTTTGGCAAGAAACCAAGTCAGTTCGAACGTTTAAGCGTGAAACAATGCTATATTGAAAGCGTCACATCACCACGTCCCCACAAAAGGAATAGTACCATGCCGACCTATCAGGTCACTTACTTCAACGCGAAACACGCCGTGATGGATAGCGAAGCTATCTTCATGAAAAGTCTAACGAACGCCAAGCGCTCAGCTGAGCATCATGCGCCAGAGGGCGCAATGCGAATTGAGATTAAAGATTTAATGGATCAGATGCTAAGTCGAATGACGCTTGATGATGGCTGGGTAGATAGCAGTGAAGACTGACGTTGGCTAGCAATCATGATTCGTTTGGAACGTCATGAATAAATACACAGGTTTGATTCGTTTTTCGTAGTAGCCTTTGACACAGTTTAACTTGTTTGTCTGACAAAGCTTGCTCACGATTAAGTTGATCTCGTAAACCTGTAAGCATGTCTCGGTCCAAGTTGCTCAGCTTTTCGGAGTGTAAGAGGAGTGTCGTATTGATAAGTTCAGAGAGGTTTCTTGAGCTCATAATCCCCACTCCTTATCCCATTCTTTTTGTTCCTCAATCTCTTCTATGCGTTTGCGAACACCCATTGTTTTCAACTCTTCCGGTATCCGCTTAACCCCTTTCCCTTTCGGATTAATACTAAATTGCTTCTGCTTTTGTGTCGGTTTAGGTAGCTTGCTCATATATCATCCTATTTTTGGTGGTTTACTGAATTTCGCACCGCGTTCATATTGGCTATGAAAACAACAATGATACTACACAAGTCAGAACATAAGTGGGCAACAGTAATTCAATGATTTTTCTAAATGAGATCAACACAGATTGAACCAACGATTGCAGAAAACTGAGGCTCAGGCTTTTAAAAATGTAGTGATTCTAAGCAAAATAATTTTAGTTAATTTTATTCAGGTTAGAATAAAGCCATTTCAATTCATTATTTTTTATTGATGTATCGTTCAGCGTTTGCAAAAAGTTTATCGCATGCTTTTTTCTGTGCTAAATATTCTGATGAACCTTCAGTCATAGACTCGAGAATTTCTTTCGCTTCTTGGTATTCTTTTACCATCGCAGCGAACCGTTCTTCGAAGTTGTTTTTCTGTGTTTTCTTGCTTGATTTTCTTACTGGTTTTCTCATGTTACTTCTTACCTTATCGATCCCAATATTTATTTTTATTCGTATTTCGAACCTTCGGGATCTTTATTAAACGTAAAGTAAAAAAGTCTCCTCGACAGAAGAGACTTTTTAGAAATGTCTTACACTAACGTAACGTTACCCGCTTGAGGGCCTTTGTTACCTTGCTCAACAACAAAAGAAACCTTTTGGCCTTCAGATAATGTTTTGAAGCCTTCACTAACAATTGATTTGAAGTGAACAAACAGGTCAGAACCGCCGTTATCAGGAGTGATAAATCCAAAACCTTTAGATTCGTTAAACCATTTTACTGAGCCAGTTGTTTTATTTGACATAATATATCTCGATACATTGATTAAGTTAAAAAGAAAGCTACTAAATAAGGAATAAAGAATAAGGTATCGCAGGATAGATATGACGAACTTAATCGAAAAAACTGAGAAGATCTTGAACTAAATATATTATCAATAACTCACCGTTTGAGCTGCCGACACTATACACCAAGTAAAAATAATAGATATGCATTTCTTCATTAAATTTTATTCCCTATAAATTCAATAACTTGAAAGGTAAAAATTAATCTCTTGCTCTAAATGTGCGAGAATCATTCGCACAATCGTAACAACGCTAATATTCGATATCGGAAAAGTGAATGTTTCTAGCTTCTGATGAAGAAATCGCATACCCACAACCCAATATTGTTGTCCCACAAAAATGTATGGTCCGCCCCGTTATTGCAACTACAAATAAGTCATAACGGAGTTGGTTTGCGCTAATGTATTCGGAGTCCTTGTTGGGAGCACTAGCTTCCCAACTCCACGATGATATCTGCGCCAGATTGTGTGGTTGCGAGCGATGAAATTGCAGCAGGCTCTCGCCCAGGCCCATGGATGGCACTAAAGAACGTTATTGATTTGGGCGTAACACGCGTCAGCAATTGCGTGAAGGTTGATGATGCCGTCGCTGGTATTCACGAAGGACTAAACGCAGGCATGTGGACGGTTGGTCTATCTGTATCAGGTAACGAGTTCGGAGCGACGCCAGAAGAGTTCCAAGCAATGACAGCAACAGAAATCGAACAACGAAAACAAGCCGCAGAAAAAGTGCTTTACGCCGCTGGTGCGCACTACGTTATTGAGACCATTGCAGAATTGCCAAAAGTGATAAATCAAATAGAGGCGAGAATGAAAAACGGAGAGTATCCAACTTATATCAATTGATTCACTAGCCCTTCAAAAAAGCCAACAGCTATGACTGTTGGCTTTTAAGCTGTGTGTACCATCCCCTGCCCGTTCTCCCATCTTGAATTAGCGTTCAAACATTCCCCCTCAGGCGTATTATCAACGAAAAGAGCTGGATGCTTTACGGTCGCGCTACTCACTAGCCATAGAGAAGATGAATTGAAAGATGCGGACCTTATCGTGCAAGGCTTTGAGCACCGAACGGTGATCAAAAACCACAATGGTTCTTATTGTCTAGCGGCTTCATAAAACGATTCCGATAGCTGATACACAGACAGATTCAACAGTTAATAACGCCACAAATTCCTTATTTACCAATTTATAAACTATGAAATATCAAGTTAACACTCAATGGATTTTATAAAATTTAATAAAATTGAGATCTTGTGCTGCACACTGAAACAAAAAATCCAAGCGAAGTTTTTCACACATTCACGAAATTGATAGGTTGATCCTTATAGGGTAAATACTCTACTAGTGATAAAAATTAAAATAAGGACTTTTTATGAGACCATCATTCTCGATCAGTATGGCGCTTGCTACCACGGTGGTTGGCTTCCATTCCTATGCAGACAGCATCAACACAACTACCTCGTCATTAACCTCAACCAACGTTGCTGAGCAAAAACAATCGTTAGCATCGCAGATCAGTGCCAGCTACGCCGATCTTGAGTCTTCTTTGAAAGCTCAGATCACCGAAAAAAGTTTATCGATGCCGATAGACAAGCTGAATTCAGCTCAACCCTACTCGACCTTCTCAAGCGAGATGCAAAAAGCCGATCTTAGCTATCGCAAGATGAAAGGTATCAATAACTTCAGTGACTCCGTTCTTGAAATCCGCATGGCTAATGAAACCATGATTGATGCTTGGAAGGATGGTAAGAGCCCGCTGTTCGCATTCGAACCATCCGGTGACGATGCCGATTGGCAATATATTGAAGCGTATTACGTGTACGGACAAGTTCATGAGTTAGACGTCTACCAAATGCCGGATGTCCCTGTCTTCGTGATTGACAGTGATGGCGCAAAAGAGCTCAAAGCTGGCCTGATGGCAATGCAAGCAGAGCTGAACCAGCTTGGCATGACTACCCAAATTAATGCCGACGGTAAAGACAGTGCCGACAACCCTCCAAAACAACCTCTAATCGGCAAGGCTCGTCACTCTATATCCGAATCAGAACCGGAAGAACTGAACACCACTCAGCTTACAAAGATTCGTTTAGCAGTGGATAGAGAACCTTGGATCTCAGGTAAAGCCGAAATCTACGCGATCGTAACGGGCGTTGATGCCAGCCGTCTAGAACCGCAGATTGATCTGGTCGAAATGCCTTATCTGGATTACGACAAGCAAACCTATTACCCAAATCAAACCATCATTTTTTGGCCTCGTTACCGCTGGGGCGCAGCAGACATTATTCTGATGGAGCACGATGACGGCACCAACTATAAAGAGCTTGCAAAACTGCTGGTCAAAGCCGCAGAAGAAGTACTGAAGATGATCCCTGATCCAGAGGTACAGGGTTATGTGATCATCCCTCAGATCACCAGCAAAATCATTGAGTTGATTCCAAACAATATCTTGGTTAACGATGATGACTTTGTAGACGTGTACTACACCCTACTGCAGAAAACCCCTTATGCTGACCGTCCTGGCGCAGGTGGTAACGCGGTGGCATCTTTCACCCCAGTCACCATACTGCCTACTGAGTAACTTTAGGTTCATCACTTTGGCTAGTCCTGTGTTTAATGACAGCCTAGCCAGATAGTTAGAACGAAAGAAAAAAGCCCTTTCTAGAAGTAGGAAGGGCTTTTTATCATAGATTTCAGTGTTTGGTGATCACAACATGTATAAATCCAGTCTATGAAGGTTTTGGACAATTCCGTGTTACTAATGGCGTCAGTCGTGACCCTGCTCGCATAACCAAAAGTATGGAAAAACTCTATATACGTGGCCAGTTTTAGTGAATCACTACAAGATGTCTAGAATAGCTTGACCAGAATAGAGGCCCTCACTGGCTTAAGGTTTTAGCTTGGTGGGGTCATAGGGGGCGGTGTGTGTCTTGATTCTAAAAGCCGACCAGATTTCAACGTGGTTTGATAGGTATCGACTGAAGAAAGACAAGGAGTAGACGTGATTGTGAAGCTCTAATATCGGTCTTTAACATGATAAAAGCGAGTAACCAAATGAAATGATTCTCGCTTTTTTAATCAATTACCACGTTCGATTCGAGATAAAAATTACCCAGTAAACTCTTCAGAATCGGGACGATTGGTAAACTGCACACCATTTAAGAAGTCGCACAGCAGTTGGTCTTCACACTGTTTGTAGTTTTTGTTGTTTGGCTTGCGGAAATACGCACCAATTTCGTATTTACTTAAACTAATACCAACCACTTCTAATACGTCCAACACATCTTCTGCTTTCATGTCTAGCGCAATGCGCAGCTTCATGAGAATCATGTTGTTGGTCAACGCGACTTCTGGCTTAAGTTGCTCGCCGTCTTTTTTGCCTCGCTTGAGGTTAATAAAGCCATTTAAGAATACCGCTAACTCTTGATCCTTCATCTTAACGCTAGATTTGTCGCTTTCATCTTTTAACCAGTTTGCCACTTTATCGTGAGCCACAGTAACTTCGGCCTGCCCGAAAGCTTTCATTATCTGTGCGTTTTTAAGGTTTAACGCGTGTTGGATACGACGTAAAATTTCGTTGTTAGTCACTAGGGATTCCTAAAATGAGTTCTAAGGGTGAATAAAAATCCATCAATTACATGCGATCTGTGGGTGTCTTTATTCAATAGCGTAGTTGACGGTGACTCTAACAGAGAACACGTTTCTTCGGTAGGTTAAAAAATGGCGATAAGACGGCCTATTCGAATTAGTTGGCGAAGTTGGTAAGACCCCACTTTCATAGACACTCTGCTGATTAGAAGGAGTAGTTCAAACCATCTCACTGTGATTTGTGAGGTTGAACGTTACTAACAAGGAATGGGACAACTGTTAGCCAACAACTCAATTGACTCCCCCCAACAAAAACGCCCTTCACATAAGTAAAGGGCGTTTGTTATTTGAGGCTGAGTGTCGAAGGTTAAAGCACTAACCCGCCATCAATCTTGAGTACTTGGCCAGTGATGTAGGCGCTCTTGTCGGAGGTTAAGAAGGAGACGCCATTGGCGATGTCTTGCACTGAACCCATTCGACCTAATGGGGTTTTGCCCTCCATCATTTGAATCACTTTTTCTGGCAGGTTCTTGGTCATATCGGTGGCGATAAAGCCTGGCGCTACACAGTTGACGCGGATTTGCGCGCCCTTTCTTGATAGCTCTTTCGCCCAGCCTTTGCTCATTGAAATAACGCCGCCTTTACTTGCGCCGTAGTTGCTCTGACCTATGTTGCCATCCGTCCCCACGATAGAAGAAATGCTGACAATGCTGCCTGCGCCCTGCTCTAGCATGACAGGGGCAACGCGCTGGGTGAGTAAGAACACCGCTTTTAGGTTCACGTCGATAACGCTGTCCCAATCTTGCTCTAACATGTCTGGCAACAGTGCATCGCGAGTGATGCCCGCGTTGTTAACTAGCGCATCGATTCTTCCGTGCTGCTCTACAATACTTTCTACCACTTCGCTGACGGCTGCGGCATCACACAAATTCACTTGATAACTGCTTAGCTGCGCCGACTGGCTCCATTCCACGGGCGATATGTCTAGCCCGACTACGTGGAATCCATCCTCCAGTAATTGCTCACAAATCGCTTGGCCAATACCACGAGCCGCACCAGTGACTACTGCTACTTTTTCCGGTTTCATCTTGGTCTTCCTTAAATGTTGAGATTACAAATTCGCTTGTATCCCTAGCGTTTTTTGTTTTTATGCCTAGTCGCGTTACTGCTGCGCTTCTCATACGCAGGGTCTTTCATATCTTATAAAAACTATAGAAACAGTCTGGGAGTCGGATGTGAACTAATCAAGGCAACTTGATGATGGTTTGCCAAATAGTTCGTTTCCGTCACCGTTCTGCCGATCAACCTGTGCAACAAATGCGCTTTTTGTTGAATAACTCGCCTTTCATTTAAAGCTCAGACGAATAATTTTTAAATTAGGCAGCAAAGTCACATTAAACCTGCGGGTATTACATTCTTGATATCAAAAATCTGGATTACGATTTTAAAGATACAGCGTGTTTTTAAATATGGACGTGAAAAGAGACGCCTTACCTGACAAAGATAAGAATACCTACGGGAGATAAAATGAATCAGGCTTACATAGACGCGGCAAGAACGCTGCAACAATGCACGTTTGGGGGTTCCCAACGTGACATTAATGACCTTGTTCAATCAGGAAGCATTGAAAACTGGGTCGCTCAACAAACACTTATTACACCGTCTTCTTGGCTGAAGCATTTTGAGCAAGATGAGCTCAACGTACCGGACTTAGGGCAAGGCTTGTATAACGCCAGCAGCTGGACACGCATGACAGTCGAAGGCGATGATATCTTGCGTCAGCGTATTGCTTATACCCTGTCTCAACTGTTCGTAGTCAGTGTGAAAGATCCGGCATTTAAAGCGGCTTCTAAGCGTCGCTACATGTGTAATTACTTCGACGGATTGCTCGATAATGCCTTCGGAAACTTCCGCGATGTGATTCGCTTTGTGTCGAAATCGCCAATCATGGGTGAGTACCTGACTTTTGTGAATAACGTTTCTAACGAGCTCACTGCCCCAGATGAAAACTACGCACGTGAACTGTTGCAACTGTTCACGCTTGGCCCAGTTAAACTGCGTAACAACGGTGAAGTGCGTTTGGATGCCGAAGGTAACGAAGTGCCATCTTATACGCAAGAGGACATCGAAGAACTGGCGCGTGTCTTTACCGGTTGGAAGTTCATCGATATTCGCGGTGACGATAAGTACAGCCAGCCAATGTTGCCGCGCGGCGAGCATGATATGGGTGAAAAACGCATATTAGGTAAGAAGTTTGCCGCAGGCCTGTCCGCAGAAGAAGAACTAGAAGCGGTGATTGAGCTCTTGATGAGCCAAAACACGCTCTATACATTTGTCACGAAATTCTTCATCAATAAGCTTGTGACCAGTAACCCTAGAGCGGGCTACGTTCGTCGTGTGCGCCGCGCATTCAAGCGCTCCGATGGTGATATGCAAACGCTAGTGATAGCGATTTTAACCGACAAAGACGCGCTTCGCTCTGGCAGCACGGTGGGTAAATTGCGTGACCCGCTTTCTGTGTTTACCCATGCGATGCGCGCGCTACAAGTGAAGCGACGCGACGGCGTATTGATGTGGCCAAAACAGTTCAATTGGTATAACCGAACGTTGCCACTGTCAGCACCTTCTGTGTTTTATTATTACCAACCTGATGATGCGCCAAACCACCCTGATTTTAATGGTCTAGTGGCACCAGAATTCAATGTGTACCAATGGCATGACATCTACCAATATGGGATTCAGTTCCGTGAGCTTGTCGCTCGTTTCGAGGAAGAGGTCAAAGATTGGTACATGGATGAAGTGCTGTTCACCCGATACCTTGCTTTTGATGACGAAGGCGTAGTGGATTACCTAAACGAGCATTTGTTTGCTTATCAAATGAGTGAGCAAGCTCGTCAATGCTATCTCGATTACCTCGCCCAGTGCCCAAGTCGCCAATCTAAATGGCGCAAAGAGATTAAGAATCTCGTTATGAACGCATTGCTTTCACCAGAATTCATCACACAGGGGTAATCATCATGAACTTAACACGACGTCGTTTTTTACAAGCAGGTTCCGCTGGTGTTGGGGTTTCTGCACTTAACCTTGCTGCTTTTCCTGCCTTTGCAGACTCTTTCAATCAGTGCAAAAACGGTTATCGCGCCGTAGTGGGTATCGACCTTGCGGGCGGTAACGATGGCTACAATATGCTGATCCCTACTGCCGCACCGGCGAACAGCCAATATCGAGCATTGCGTGGCAACTTGGCTTTGAATGAGACGAGCTGTATTCATTTAGATGCGGTCAATGATGACGCCAAGCTAGCATTAAACCCTGCCATGGCTGCGCTCAAGACCTATTGGGATAATGCTAACCTTGTACCTGTTGTGAACCTGGGTCCACTGACACAGCGCGTAAACAATGTGATTTATGGTGAGAGTACTCGCCCTGCTCATTTGTTCAGCCACTCTCATCAATCCACTATGGTTCAGTCTCATGCGACCAAGTCTCTGTCGAAAGAGGGCTTTGGTGCTAAGACTTCCACCGAGCTCGGCACTATGCTGCGCAGTCTAAATGAGCTGTCGCCAATGTTTGATATTGGCGGCACGCAAGTGTGGACCAACTGTATCGAGGCGCAATCTAACTCGGTCGGCTCTCAACCACCGAGCGATATTTTTAATGACCAACGTTCGCGAGATCTGTTTGATCAATTGCAAAACACGGGCAGTTACGGCAACGTTTTTCAGTCTCACTATGCTGGTGTTGCGGTGGACTCGACCAGAATGTATCAGGAGTTCAGCGCCATTTTGAATGCCGAGATTACTGAGGTATTCCCAGAAACACGCATCGGTAATCAACTAAAAGCGGTCTTTAAACTGCTGCTGCATAAAGATCAGTTCCAACATCCTGCGCAGTACTTTAGTTGTAAGTTAGGCGGGTTCGATACTCACTCAGCTCAAATTAGCCGCCAAACGGGTTTGCTGCAAGAGTTGGCAGAAGCGATGGCCGCGTTCCAATTAGCTTTGGAAAACAATGGCTTGTTTGGTCAGGTAACAACCTTCACCCATTCGGAATTTGGCCGAACTTTGATTCCAAACGGTACGGATGGTACGGACCACGGCTGGGCAAGCCACGCATTGGTGATGGGCGGCGGTGTAGCAGGAAAAGCGATCGTGGGTGAATATCCAGACTTATCTGAGACAAGCCCTTACTTACTCTCGCGTGGGCGTGTGATTCCAACCATCTCTTCCGATCAGCTTCATGCGAGCTTAATGGCGTGGTTAGGACTGTCTGAAACGGGAATTAATCAATTATTCCCTGCGCTGGATAACACTTTGACAGATTCAATCCAACCTCAGACTCTCCCTCTGTTCAAATCTTGCTAATATATTAGGAGATAAGTAACTAAGTAATCAGTTAATAACTAGCAAGGTTACTAATAAGAAAAAGCAGTGCTAAACAAAAGGCTCCGTTCACGCGGAGCCTTTTTATCATTAAGCCAAAGTACTAGGTCAACGTTCAAGCAGGTTCCTCAGCCTGTTTTCATGCTGTTTCTTCATGAACGGATTGCGCTTTTTGCAGCCAAGGCTGAAGCAAAAGATTGAACAACATGCCTGCAATGAACAAGGTGATCACGATACTCGCCCCACTTGGTAAGTCATAATACGCTGACGCCGCGATGCCCGACAATATCCCCACGATGCCAATGCTGATGCTCGCAACGAAGAATCTTGTACCTTTCAGTGCTGCCGCACACAAAGCCGGAATCACCAACAAGGCAAATTCTAAATAGATGCCCGTTAACTTGACCGTAATCGGCATTAATATCGCGAAGATGAGATAGAAGCCACTGCCCTGCATGAATTCTGGCTTGAGCCACACCAATAACAACATCGCTGCGGTGATTAATGCCAAAGGCCAAACATCATCCCATGTCGACCACAACAACTGCCCGTTGAGAATCCCTTGGATAAAATCGGCACCGTGCGGATCTTTACTCACCAGTAATATCGCTAGAGAGGCGGATACCACAAACAAGCTGCCAATCATCGGTTCTAGATGTTGCTGATATTGTTTTTCCATTAAGGCGATCAAACCGCAAAGTAATAATGACATCACCCAAGGGCCAACCATCTCACCAAAGAAAGAACCAGAGAAGAGATCGTATTGGTTCAACCAATAGTGACTCAGCGCTGCCCCCAAGGCGGCAACTTGTGCCACCGCCAAATCGATGAAGATAATCTGACGCTTTAGCACTTGCTGTCCGAGTACCACGTTACCAACCAGAGCGATCAAGCCACACAGCACCGCGGGTAATAGCCATGCATAATCTGCCATGATTTAGATCTTCACCGGAACAGGTTGCACGAGCACATCCAACAAATCATCGATAACTTGGTCATACATTTCATCCAAGCTTTCGCCATCAGAAACCGTCAAGGGTAGTTGAATCAGAGGCTTGTTGGTATGTTGTTGTAACCAATTCGCAGGACGTTTGTCTTGATGCGACGAGTAGACAATCGCTTCAAAAGAATCCGAGTCCAACTTAGTCAAAGACTGCAGATGTGATGTGGTTGGTGAGATGCCCGGTTTAGGCTCTAAGTCAGCAATTTGCTCCATGCCTAACCAATCGTACAAGTAGCGATAGGTTGCGTGATACCCCACAACTTGCTTGCCTTTCAATGGTGCAGCTTTCTCATTCCACTCATTGAGCTTTTTACGCCAAAGGGCACGGAACTTCATGCCGTTAAATTGATAGGTTTGCGCGTTGTCTGGGTCAAGCACTTGTAACCGTTTCGTCACCGCATGTGACAAGGGAATAATGTCATTAGCCGCAAACTGCACATGGGGGTTTCCGTGCGCATGAATGTCCCCCATGCTGCGGTCGACATGATCATGAGTGTCTAACATGCGCACGAAATCAGTCGCGTAGATCATGCTTTGTGAACCGTTTTGTACCGCACCATTGCTACTGCGAACTTGCAGCATAGGTAACCACCCTACTTCTAACTCCGCGCCAGAACACATGGCCATGTCGGCTTGGCGCATCTTTGCAATCAAAGAAGGGCGAGCTTGTACGTAATGAGGATCTTGCTTGGCGGTGGTCGCAGAATAGATGGTCGCGTCTGGGGCGTGACTTTCGAGAAGAGCTTTCCATTCTGGCTCACAAACAAAGATGTTAAGAGCCAAAGCAGGTGAAGAGATGATGGCAGCCCCCACCGCCATCATCGCTAAACTGCATTTATTTAATGTCAGCTTAGAACGCATGTGCACCGTGCGCTCCAAATGTCATCACGTATTGCAGAGTGAATACGTTGTCTGTCTCGCTGTCTTGGTTATCAATGCGAGTGTATTGCGCACGGATAGTTCCGAAGTGAGAAGAATCCCATGCGATCATCGCATCCATTTCTTTATCATTCAGTGCTGTGAAGTGCATGTGGTCGCCGTGCGCATGGCCATCGTAGCTTTCAGCTTCACCGTAACGAAGTCCCGCTGACCAGCTTGGGTTAAAGCGGTAAACACCCGATACGTAGTATGCGCTTAGATTGTCTGGCGATTCAGCATCGTTCTTGTATTTGCTGTCTACCACACCGTCTAGCAACATGTATTCCGCAGATAGCGTGAAGTTGCTGTACTTGTAGTTACCATCTGGCGCCCACTTCCATACAAAGTCTGCACCGTATAAGTTTTCACCCGTTACCGCAGCTGCGTGGCTGTGGTCATGATCGTGCTCGCCTGCATGGCCGTGATCATGATCTTCGAACTCTGTTACCTTACCGTTTTCGTTACGTAGGTAGCTCAGGCCAAACTGCCAGCTTGAAGACTCTGAGAAATCGCTGCCAAGCTTAAGTGTTGTGGTGTAAACGCCAACTTCAGAGCCATCTTCAACAGAAGACATCTTGCTGCCGCTTAATGCTTCTACACCTAACTTCACATATAGGTCAGTTGGAAGAACAATGTTTGCACGCACACCGTCATCGTAGTAATGCGAGCCAAGGAAAGTACGGTAAGCAATTGGACGCTCAACAAAGCTGTCTGTGTGCATGTGTTGGTTGTTCAGGTAACCAAAGTCAGATAGGAAGCGACCTGCACGTACATTTAAGCCGTATGGTAGTGCTAGTGTCTCAATAAACGCCTCTTCAAGCATCAGCTCGGTTTCATCACCGTGGCTTTCTAGAACCGCCGTTAGTGCACCGTGGAATTTATCATCAATGTTTGCAGACATGTTCAGCTCAGTATGACCCAGGCCAAAACCTTCTTCACGCTCTGAGTTATGACGCTGGCCATCTTGATAGTAACCGTCTAGTACCACGCCAATCTGAGGGTTCGAAAGCGTATCGGCGAAAACTGGGGAAACAAACAAACTACCAACCGCTAAAGAGACCAATTTTTTATTCACAACGTTTTTCCTTATTTTGTTATGTTATAACACCATCAAATATTTCGCGGATGTTATAACATAACAAGGATTAAAAAAAGCGAAGCATGTAACAATTTGTAAAATCATTTTGTGTGAACATTATCAATAATAATCATAAGGTTAATGATTATTGACCATCACACATCCAGTTTGCTCATCACATCTCTCCGCCTTACCTCATGTTTGTTCAGCGAGCTAAAACGATAAAAATCAGAGCCGCCAAACAGACAAGACACGTGTAGTTTGAAACTGTGTATACCCAAGTAACCTCAAAGTGCTAGGTTCAGCGAGAATGACTTGGTTTGAACGCGAGGCAACAATTTGAAGATCTAGTGGCTCTAAATAAAAAATTGTTAACGAAGCATACAAGCCAAGGCAACTCGCCCTTTGGGAGCGTGTCACTGACGCAATTTCATCGTCAAACAACTTGGAAAGAGCTTGCTATTACGCTGCGTTGTTTTCCTTGAACTTGAATCAGTGACAACGCTCTGAATCCTGCACCTTGAAGTCACTTGGGTATATATTTATTCCAAACATGACTGACACCGGTAACAAGCAATGTTAAACATGGATTTTTCACAACGGTTGGTGATTAACACCGCACAACAAGATTGGATTGCCAGCCCAGCATTAGGCGTTTGGCGAAAGCCACTAGAACGAGAAGCCAAAGAATCTGGGCACACCACCAGCGTAGTGCGTTATGAGCCAAATTCACAGTTTTCGACCCACCCTCACCCATATGGAGAAGAGATACTGGTGCTCGAAGGGGTGTTTTCTGACGAACATGGCGATTACCCAGCGGGAACTTACCTACGAAACCCTCCGGGAAGCCAACATGCCCCATTCAGCAAAGATGGTTGCGTGATCTTAGTGAAACTTAATCAATTTGATCCTAACGATCTGGAAACGGTACGCATCAATACCAACCAAACCGAATGGTTACCGGGTATTGGTGGATTGGAGGTAATGCCATTGCACAACTTCGAACACGAGCATGTTGCATTGGTCAAATGGCCTAAAGGTGAAAAGTTTCAACCTCATCGCCATTTTGGAGGGGAAGAGATCTTTGTTCTGTCTGGTGAGTTTAATGATGAATTAGGTCACTACCCCCAGCATACGTGGTTACGCAACCCACACATGAGCGAGCATTTTCCTTTTGTTGATCAAGAGACGATCATCTGGGTAAAGACAGGGCACTTACCTGTCGAGTAGCGTTTAGAACCAGTATAAAAACGGCATAAAAAACGGCTCGAAATTCGAGCCGCCATCCATGGAGTCACAGTCTTAATTATGCGCTCATAATTTTTGTGTAAAGCCAGTCTTTTAGCTCCGCACGATTATGTTTAAGTGTGTTCATTTCATGGTCGTCGAGTGGGTTTCCTCGCAATTCTAGTTCGCGGATTTCTTTATCGAGAGAGTTGTAGCTTTTAGCGTTTTCAGCAAACGAGGCGTCACTTGCTGTCAGCTGATTGATGGTATCCAAATGTTCTGGGAATTCATGAGTTAATGAGTGATTTTCGCCTAACATAAAGACCTCTTGGGCTGAGTGTATTTTAGTTAATCAAGCTGCTCAAATCTTAAGCAACGCTTGAAATAACCATAGCATTTCGTGGGCGGTTAATTCGTCGTATCGCCCACAAAAAGATAACAAATTGATTTTCAATTTTGCGTATAAAGTGTTTCCCTCTTTACCTCGATAGTTTAATCACTCTGTTCACTCTATGATTGTTGCATAACGACTTCATGAGGAATCTCAATTATGCAAAAAATCATCCTGATTACTGGCGCTACAGACGGCATTGGTTTAGAAACAGCAAAGATGTTAGTGGCAGATGGTCACCACGTGATTGTTCATGGCCGCAACGAGGCTAAACTACAAAACGTAGAGCAAGGCTTAATTGAGATGAATGCTGGCAAAGTGGAAAGCATCGTTGCTGATCTGTCTTCAGTCAAAGCCGTTAAACAGATGGTTGCAGAGGTGGCAGAGCGCTTTGGCAAACTGGATGTGATCATCAATAACGCAGGCGTATTCGCGACACCTAACTCAAGAACTCAAGAAGGTCTTGATGTGCGCTTTGCCGTTAACACCATTGCACCATACATGCTGACAAAAGAGTTGCTCCCACTACTTGGCAACACAGGTCGTGTCGTAAGCCTATCTTCTGCGGCACAAGCACCAGTGAGCATCGAAGCCTTGATGGGCGAAAAACCACTGTCAGACGGTGAAGCTTATGCTCAAAGTAAATTGGCACTGACAATGTGGTCACGCGTTATGGGATTGCAGTTGAAAAACGTCGGCCCTATGGTGGTTTCCGTCAATCCAAAGTCATTCCTTGGCAGCAAAATGGTGAAAGACGCTTACGGTATCGCGGGTAATGACATCAGTTTGGGCGCAGACATTCTAATTCGTGCTGCACTATCGGATGAATTTGCTCAAGCGTATGGTTCGTACTTCGACAACGATATCGAAGCTTTTGCCGCTCCTCATCGTGATGCGTTGAATGACATCAAATCACAACAAGTGGTAGACGCGATTGAAGCAATGATTGCTAAACTCGCTTAATTCAACACAGTTGTTTCCTGTTAAACACCTAGCTTCGGCTGGGTGTTGTCATTTTTACGTACTGGTTCCTGTTTACTGCTTTCTGGCGTTTCTGTTTCTCACGTTTTGATCTCGCGCTTATAAAACTGCCATCATTGTTCATTTTCAATAAAATCTAAAAACTCATTTGATATAAAGGCCAATTATCAACAAAGCCTTCTCTTGTTAATCTTCAGCCATCGGGAAAAACGCCAGACTCAAACGCGTTCGTTCCCATTATCTTTCGCGAGTGATGACATCGAATCATCCCGCTTTTAACTGGAGATCCAACTATGAACTATGAGGGCAAAGTTTACCGACCATGGCCGGAATACCGCAGCATCTTAATCCAAACCACATTGGGTTGTAGCATCAACACCTGCACGTTTTGCAGCATGTTTGATGACAAACGCTTTAAGGTACGCCCTATTGAAGACGTGTTTAAAGATATTGAAGAAGCGCGTCTTATCTACCCACATGTAGAGTCGATCTTTTTGATTGATGGTAACGTTATGGCGGCACGTACGGATTACTTACTTAAGATCTTCGACAAACTGCGTTCAACGTTTCCTGAATGCAAAAAGATATCTCTTTACAGTGGATTGAACGATTTCCGCCGTAAAACCATTGCTGAATTGAAAGAGCTAAAAGATGCGGGTTTAGATATGGCCTATTCTGGCCTTGAATCTGGCGATCGCGTTGTTCTTGAGCGCATTAAAAAACGCATGTCACCAGAGCAAGCGATCGAAGGCATGGCAATGGCAAAAGAAGCTGGCATTGAAGTGTTGCTGTCTTTCATCTTTGGCCTAGGTGGACGCGAACGTTCAAAAGAACACATTATTGCGACAACAGACATCTTGAACCAAATCAATCCTGAGCAAATTGCGCCTATGGCACTTGCGATTCAACCAGGAACGGTGATGGAACAAGAAGTGAAGAATGGTGAGTTCATTATGCCAACGCAACTTCAAGTGCTTGAGGAAGAGAAATACCTACTCGAAAACTTGAACATTGATACCTTCTACTGGGGCGACCATGGTAACAACATCGTTCCACAAAAAGGTTGGTTGTTGGATTCACGCGAGGATTTTCTGAGAAACATCAATCACGCGATAGCATCTAACCCAATGGCAAAAGACAACGTCATCCAGACTTTCTCTTGGTAGTCGTTCTCTTTCTCGCTAAATGAACACAATAAAAAACGCTTTCCGATTGGAAAGCGTTTTTGTTTATTTCTGATGGGTAGCCAGTTCGGTTTCCCAGTAAGGTGGCTGCCCGTAATGCTCGGCAAAGTAATCAATAAAGGCACGAACCTTAGGTGCGATCAAACGTGAGCTAGGGTAAACCGCCCAAATGCTGGCGTTCATCACCAATGGGTAGTCTTCCAAGATTTCAACCAACTCACCGGCTTGAAGCTGTTTGTAGACACTCCAAATCGAGTTGATCGACACACCAAGTCCATCGATACAAGCATCACGCATCGCATCGCCGTTATCGGTTCTAAAGCTGCCCGAAGCGCGCATCGCATAATGACCATCTGGGGTTTCAAACACCCAATTGTCTAGCCCCATTAGCGTCACGCATTCGTGCTCAGCAAGTTCTTGCGGTGTTTTCGGCGTACCGTGCTTTTCTAAATACTCTGGTGAAGCAACAATGATACGGCGATCCGGTGCTAGTTTACGTGCCACCAGCGTTGAGTCTTTCAACTCTGCAAGACGAATCGCGACATCGAACCCGCCTTCAACCATATCAATGATGGAATCGGAGAAACGAAAATCCACCGTTAGCTCTGGATAAGCCGCCATAAAGCCTTTGAGTGCCGGCACAAGATGCAAACGCCCAAACGATGCTGGAGCCGTGACTCGAAGCGTGCCAGTTGGTGCGCTATGACCTACTCCGACCGCACCTCGTGCCGCTTCTACCGTTGCAAGCACTTCTTCCGCGTGTGGCAAAAATGCCTGACCTTCTTCCGTTAATGAGACCTTACGTGTGGTTCGGTGCACAAGGCGAACGCCTAGCCCTTCTTCCAACTTATTGATGTGGGCGCTGGCAACGGCTGGCGATAATCCAAGCTCTTGTCCTGCCATGCTGATGTTGTGCGTTGATGCCAAACGAACGAAAAGCTTGAGATGTTCTATATTCATTTCATTTTCAACTTATTCTATAAAGTCCGACGTCAATGCCGGGCATTTTCATCTGACACAATAGTAAAGCATTGAACGTGAAGCAAAGCTTTTTAAAAGAAATTGTTAGAAGAAACTGATAGGCAAGTAGAAATCTAATTCAAACGCTTCTTCATGATTTAAAAAGTGGTTTTGATGATAATGCACATACGCAGGAGTTGAGCGTTGCTTAAAGCCCGAGTTTGGCAACCATTTCTCTAACACCATGCTGATTTGAGGCAGCAACTCACCATACACACCAGTCAACCTGAACACCGCATGTAAGCCCCCCGGAATCGTCATCTGGTTCACCACTCCGCGATACTTAAGCGGTTTATCAATGGCCATGCACGCCACGTAACGACATTTGTCCAACTCAACCCAAGCCGGGTTGGAATGATGTAAACCATATTGGGTAGAGAAGTCTCGGTTCTCTGAATTAGCCCAAGCTTTAAGCACCAACCAAGCATTGCGAATCGAACGGTTATACCCCTCGTGACGAACATAAGCCGCAAACCGCTGTGGCACTTCGACAACTTTAGGATCTGGTAAAGCACGCTTGGCGACTCGATGATAACCCGCAGCGACTTCGGGATCTTTTAAATAAGGCTTCTCTGCGATCTGTAAATCGTGTTTTCGCCATACTCCTGGCGACAAGGCAAACGTAGCTTTAAAGGCCCGACTAAACGAAGACACGGAACTGAAACCGCACTTATTGGCAATCTCTAACACGGAGGATTTGGTATCAAACATCAGTTGATTGGCTGCGTATTCCATTCGCGTACGACGAATGTATTGATGAATCGACTCCCCTACAACCTCTTTAAAAATACGGTGGAAATGCTGCTCAGAATACGCTGCTACATCAGCCAACTCTTTAGCGGATAATTCTCTGCTAATGTCTTGGTGAATGTAGAACAGTACGTCATTGATTCTGGAAACTTGTTGTTGGCTCATATTCTGTCTTTTGGCTTAAATAGCATAAATGGACATGTTTAACAGCATAAATGGACACACTAAAGTAAGCAATTCCCATGTACTATTTCTCGCATAACAATGAGAAATACGAGAAACACAACACATGGAAATCGCACAGTCACTACAACAAGTAAAGTCATCGTACATTCGAGAGATCCTCGCTGCTGCCAGCGATAAAAACGTCATCTCGCTTGCTGGCGGTTTGCCAGACGAGAAGACCTTCCCAATCGATTTAATGAAACCAACACTGGAAAATCTCGCAAACATGCCTGAGGTTTTCCAATACGGTTCGACGGCCGGTTACACACCTCTGCTTAATTTCTTGACGGATTACTTCCAGTTGCCAGACACGCACAGCGCAATGGTAACGACTGGCTCTCAGCAAGGTTTGGATTTGATTGCGCGTGCTTATGTGAACCCGGGTGACAAAGTCGTAATGGAAGCCCCAAGCTACCTTGGTGCGATGCAGGTGTTTGGCTTGGTTCAAGCAAACATTGTGACTGTTTCTCAAACAGAGTTCGGTCCAAACCTTGAAGAGCTAGAACAGTGCTTCGCTGAGCAAAAGCCTAAGATGTTCTATGCGGTGCCAGATTTCCATAACCCAACGGGCGTATGCTGGGCACTAGAAACGCGTCAAAAGGTTGCAGAGCTTTGTATTCAATACAACGTGGCTTTCATCGAAGATGCACCGTACCGCGAGCTGCGTTTCTCTGGTGAAGCTTTGCCTTTGGTTTCTGATTTCTGTCCACAGAACTCTATCGTACTGCGTTCATTCTCTAAGATTGCATCGCCAGGCCTTCGTATTGGTGTGGTTACGGGTAAAACTAGCTACCTAGAACCGCTGATTAAAATCAAACAAGGTGCCGATCTGCACTCAAGCGTACCGATGCAAGCCCTACTGCACGGCTTGCTTCAACATGACAACTTTGCCACCCACATCACCACCATCTGTGAATTGTACAAGTCTCGCTACGATGTGATGTATGCAGAGCTAGAAAAACAGCTTCCAGCAAGTTGCGTCCTTAAGCCTGTTGATGGTGGTATGTTCGTATGGGTAGAGATCCCAGAATGCGATACGTTTGAACTGGCCAAATCATTGTTGGCTAACGGCGTTGCCGTTGTACCAAGTCCTGTATTCTACCCAGAGGGCTCAGCAGTCAAAGCAGCGCTGCGCTTAAACTTTACAAACGCTACACCAGAAGAATTGACAGTTGCCGTGACCCGTTTGGCGGACGTATTAAACGCACTGTAGTCAAAATTACGCCTTGATTTCCAAATACCTGCCTTTGAGATGCGAATTAAGTCTCAAAGGCAGCGTTTCAAAAAGTTCCCAAAAAAATTTATTTTTTTCTCTCAAAATCAACTCTCTACGTTAAGTGTCTGTTTTCGCTTGATCCTCGCACCATCGCAAAAAATAGATCTCGATCACGAATTTGAAGCTTGGAAAAGTTACGTCTATCTTTCAGAAAAAAGACATCGACCTTGTAGCATCATCGACGAATTCAAACACTTTTGATCGTGACGGCTTATCGCGATTTAGAGTTGGGCAGAAAAAGCCAACTAAACAGTCTTGTGAAGATGAACGTGGCGAGGACGCAACTACAACCATTCTGAATGTCGCTATCCCAACTAAGTTGGGCAACAAACGTTAGCTGAGCGCATCATATTCCAGAGGGGTTATCAGGATGAACAATCGACCATCAAAAGGACTCGTCATCACTGGCTTGTCCGCCATGCTATCACTCGTTGCTGCAACATCTGCAAATGCAAGCAACTCACCGAACTGTAGCGACGTTCTCGCCGGTAATAAGACCGCTGCATCGCAAAAAATGACGGTGTTGCTTGGGGAAGATATTACTCAAGCTAACCTTGTAACTACCGTCGTTCCAGAGAAAAACAATCCATTCGTGACCGAAGCATTAGTCTCTGTGGCTAACGACGTAGCACCAAACGGCCCATTACCAAAGCAGTCGCTGGCAGAAATCAAACAAGTGCGTGCCAACATAGAGAAGGCCGGCGTTGAAGTAAGCAAGTTACAAGGTACATATGAAGTCGCATTCGTGAGCTTAATTGATGGTCACTGTCAGTTCTCGACCAATAACATGACCACTCACGCGAAGATCGACTTCGATCACTTAGAGGGCTTGTCTGCTTACTCTATCCCTGCACTACTGGCGATGGTAGATAAGTCTTACGCGATGGCAGAAACACGTATTGCAGAGGAAGAAACGCGTATCGCTGAAGTTGAACGAGAGAAACAAAGACAGAAAGAGTTGGCAACCGCTGCGGCAGCCGCTCGTTACCAAGACGCGAATGTCTTAGTCAAAGTCGAAAAATTTGACGGCTCGAATGTCACTTTCTCTGTGACTAACTTAGCAACAGAAGGCGATTTACAGCCAAGCTTTAACACCTTCAGAGCGTACCAAACCGATAAAGGCGAGTTGATTTACAAATCCGAATCACTGTTGAGTTTGGTAGATGGTGAAGGTAACGGCCTAGCAACCATTGGTATTGCTGAACTTGGTCCAGAGGGAAACAGCGACCTGACGATTTCTCCTGGAGAAACTCGGAAGTTCATTACCAGTGTAGAATCTGAAGTGGCGCCTCAAGCTCAGCTAAGCTTGGAATTTCCTGCCAAAGTGCTCAATACCGATGACGCATTCAGTGTATCGTTTACCGATTCCGTTGCTATGGCGACCGCAAGCTTGAACTAAAATTCAAGAACGGCCTGTCCTGTCGTTCCTTGCAGCCCCCTTTAAAATTGGGGGGCATAAAGCAAAAAAGCAGACTGTCGACAGTCTGCTTTTTATTCGTTTGTTCCAAGCTTAGTTTTGGCATTGATACGCGTTAGCGAACATAGTGACCGAGCTTGAGAAACCCAGAGGTTGATACAAGTAAAGCGTGTCTGCACCCAATTCCACTGCTTTTATGCGCATTTGGTTTAATGTGCCCCAAACCATGTCTTTGTCTGCATGGAGCCAGTAATCGTAGAAGTGACCTTCTGAGCCCATTACTGTACCAAGGTGTTGGCAGTTTTCGATTGCATTTACATCATCCCAAATCACTTTTACTTGCTCTGATTCTTGTGTTGGGAACGTCACACAACCAGTTAATAACGTTGCTAATGCTGCACCAGTCATTAACTTTTTCATAATTTCATCGCCTTAGAATTAAATAGACTGCGGATTCTATTTATCGTTTAAGCAATGAACAACAAAAATTTTTTATGCTTTACACAAGCATTGATTTTCTTGATGCCTTTAATGCGCGAGCATCACGAATATTCAGCGTCATCAAGGTAAGATTGATGAAGCCAGCAAGCAACTCAATCCCCTGAATAATGTAGAACATGGTATCAAACTGACCCATTCCCGCTAAGTACTTTAAGTAAATTGCAGCAGGAACCAAAATCAGCAGACCATTCAAGGCAACAAAAGGCATGCGTTTTTTCTTCGCAGCTAAAGGCCCTTTTTTCACATTCGGTGCCATCTTAGCACCAGTAATTCCAGTGATTGCCATTAATGGTACGACTGCCCAAATCGCATAAGAAATATAGGTTTTTACTGCCAAAATGGTTTGGTGGTTACCAAACAACTCCACCAGTACGGTGCTAGTGAAAAAGCTCATGATCAATAGATAGGCACTGATAGAAGCAAGTCGATGAACTAAAGCGAGTTTCTTTTTCATAGCAGTATTCTCTTTTTTGATTTGATGTGAGTAGCGGTACAAAACAAAGATTACACAACAATCATTGCATACGCAACATTTGCATTAAAAGCAAATTATAAACCTGACTCGATATTTGCACATGAAGGTTTTAACTTAATGTTTTTAATGAACATTTACTTTCAAACAAAAACAGAGTTGTGATTGGATTTTGTGAAGGAATTGGAGTAAAACTGAAGGGTAGATGAAAAGAGGGACTGAATTTGGCTTCCAAAAATAAACTGATCCGCTATCAATGCACTGAAGTCGCAGATGTTTTCAGTAAAGAAGATGAGCTGATCAAACTCGTGCAGACGGATCAACTCTCTCAAGTCCTACTGTTATGGCAAGTGAAGAGCCCAACACTAGTTCTTCCGGCAGGAAAAAAGTGGCTAATTTCGGATGAGCTTGAACAAGGCCTTGAAGACACAAACTGGAAGCTATTCTCGAGAAAAACGGGGGGCGCACCAGTCCCACAAGTCCCAGGAATCATTAATCTCTCACATATTTATCATTGGCCAGAAGGTCAGCCATACGACATCAAAAAAGCGTATCTCGACTTATGTTCTGTCCTAGAGGTTTTCTTTGAACAACTCGGTGTGAAGGTTGATGTGCACGCAACACCAAACTCATATTGTGATGGGGACTACAACCTAAACATCAATGGACAAAAAGTGGTCGGAACCGCACAACGAGTCTTACTGAAGAAAGGCGGCGGGCAAGTGGTGCTCTCTCAGGCCTGCATTCTTATTGATGCGGACGTAGAAAAGATCGTTGAACCGGTAAAACTGTGCAATCAATTGTGTGGCCATGCCGATCATATTCGCGGTGATGTTCACACCCCCCTATTTAACCATATTGAACAAAGACCGAGTGTGGATGCCTTGTTCCAGCTCATCACTCAAACTTTTTTAGATCGCGCCAAGCAAGACTAGACTCTCATAATAAGCTCTCATCTCTTTTGAGAGCTAATCACAGAGCGTGGGAAAGTCTCTCCGACACTGCATCTCAAATAGTGATTTTGCTTATGTCGACCATAAGGGTTGAGCCTTATTTACCACCAGCACTATATTATATACCCAAGTGACTTCAAGATGCAGGATTCAGAGCGCTGTCATTGATTCGAGATCAAGGAAAACAACGCAGCGTAATAGCCAGCTCTTTCCAAGTTGTTTGACACAGCCATTGGTTTAATTAAAAAAGCGGGTCAATGACACGCTCCCGAAGGGCGAGTTGTCTTGGTTTGTATACTTTGTTGCCGATTCTTGATTTAGGCCCACTAGACCTTTAAATCGCCGCCGCGTCTACAAACCAAGCCACTCTCGCTGAACCTAGCATTTTGAGGTTACTTGGGTATAATTATTTAATGTTATAACAGAGATTAAATTTAATTATGTCTCAATCACTACATCTTAATTATTAAAGCCTACATTAACATCCTCTTCATTAAAGCTTGATAATACTTATATTGAATAATATTCACCTTATTTTTATGCAACTAATAACTACACATTATTTATATGGTTAATTTATTTAAATTTTTTAGCCACAATATAATACCAGCTTAATTAGTAACCGCTAATAGCTTATGTGACCGCTGTTCAACTTATTTATATATAAACTATCTAATTATAGAAATATTTTTACAAGCTATGCTTTCTGTGTATTTTATTCAACTGACAAATATACCAACCCCTAGTTATTTGTCTCATATATAAGAACATTTTACTCAAACCAAAACACAACAGGTAAAGAAATGAATACATTTGTAAAAGTTACTGCGCTATCTGCTATCACCTTTTCATCAATGAATGCTTTTGCCGTTAGCGATACTTTCGACGCAACGTTAGAAGTAAAACAAGCGATCACTATGACCAGAACGTCTAATCTTGATTTCGGTATTATCACATCAGACCGTACAACAGATGTTGTCATTGCCCAAGGTGATGCGGGCGCCGCAACATTCACTATCGACGGCGGCGCTGGCGAAGTGGTTGATGTTGCTATCTCTGGTACTAACCTTGTAAATGGCGCAAACAACGTTGCAGCAACCTTTGACTTCTCTCCTGCGTTGACACTAACAGGTGGAACTGCTGAGCTTAAAATTGGTGGCACAGCACAAGTATCAACAGCAACGCTTGTCGCAGGTACGTACTCTGCTAGCGTTCCAGTTGATGTTACTTACCAGTAATCAATAGTATTATTTAATGAAATGGCGGCAATATTTTAATGCCGCCATTATCAAAATAAGAATATCATGCCATTAAAAGTCGCTTTTTATTTAGGGTTATTTTTATTAACTCATCAAAGTTGCTTGGCATTGACGATCGTCCCAGAAAATATGGATATCACTTTCCCAGGAATATATTTATCTGGACGAGGTCAAAATGCAGTTTCCAACCCAACCCACAGTCAACTTTACGTTGTCCGCTTTTATGTAGACGGTGACCCGGGGCGAAAAATTACCGTCACCGTACCTAACAACCAATACCTTAATCATGACAAATCATCTCGAAAAATTAAGGTTCGTCGAATTTTTTATGGGTGTGGTTTATCTAAACGCGGGCGCTCAAAAATAAACAGCAACGGAAGAAGCAAATTGTTGTGTATCGGCGCAAAAATTCGGATAGGCGCAAAATTTCCAGCAGGCAGCTACTCTGGCACCATTCCTTTTGAGGTTAATTATCGATGAAGCACCTAGTTCTATTACTCACGACAATATTTGTCTCATTCCCCAGCTATGCGCAATTGTTGATTGCTCCCACCCGTTTGGTGCTGAATGCGGATCAATCAGTGACAGAGAAGATCATCGTAGAAAACAACTCAGACAAACCCATTAGGCTTGAAATTAAGCCAGTTTATCGCCCTATCACTTCGAGGGGTGTCACCCGCACCGATAAAGACATCGCGCAAACGGAAGATATTGCAAAGTGGATCAAAGTATCTCCGCCGATCATTCGAGAGTTAAAGCCAAACCAAAGACGTACGATTCGCTTGAGGTTTAGCGCTTTACCAGCAGATAAAGACAACGGCGAATATAGAGCTTACTTGTGGTTCTCTCCTATCACTTTGGCTCAAAGCCAAACCGCAGACGCTCAAAGCTCTGGGCCCTCTTTTGCTCTCGACTTCCGAGTAAACAGCTACATCCCAGTTTACGCACAACGCGGCGAGGTTCAACAAAACGTATCCATCCAATGTAAACAAGGTGAGTTACGCATCCAAAACAAAGGCAGATATCAATTTAATGCGATGCTCAACACCGATAATCATCAAGAGAGGCTGGTATTGCTTCGACAATCTGAGCTCGTGAAACGACTTCCGGCCAAGAGTAAGATTCTTATCACACAAGACGAACAATCACTACACGAATGCACCCTGTAACCAGCCTTACATCAATTCACGTACTAAGCCCAATCTAACGAGAATGAGACTACGTTACATTGGGCTGTGTTTGTCGATGATCTTCGCCCTATCTTTTCCGTTATTCGCCAACGAACCATCGCAGTTAGCCTTGTATCCTGCTCACATCGAGGTTCGTTTGGGTAATGTGGGGGACAGTTTTTATCGTGTTATGATGGATGACGAGGAACAGCCCTACCTGCCTATCGAGAGCAGTATTGCTTACTTATTGGAAATGCACGGAAACTGCGTTCATAAGCGTTGTGAAATACACCTACCGCAAGACGTGGCACGAGAAACCCCCGCTTTCATTATCGACCTAAGCCGTCACGTATGTTACCGATCAAATTCAACGCAACAGCCTATCCAGATCCTTTTTTATGAAGAGGAATGGCTTATCCATTGGCGTAGCCTTAATGACTGCTTACCCGTTAAAGCTCGTTGGTATATCGAAGACTACCAACTCATCATCGACAAGGGCTATAAATCCCCCTCGGAATTAGAGGAGGAAATTCAAAAACTCAAACGTGATTCTCGAGATAGAGCCAAACGACTCGAACAGTTGACGCGACAACCCTCAGTCAGGCCGCTATCAACGTTGGGCTTTTCCACTCGCCTTTCCGCAACCGCGTCATATGAGAGCGATAACAAGGAGGGAGGACACCTGCTCTCCGATTCTCTATTGAGTACAGAAAATTGGATTGGCCAAATGTCTGTAGATTCACGAGAAGATCATCCAGTGGCATACTACAACATCACAATCGCTCAACCAGACAACCACAACCGAGTTGAACTTGGACATGTGTTATTGGATGGTGGTCTCTACTCGAATCCTGTGATTCTCGAAAATGGCTTTCACTACTCCAACCACAAAACGGTGCCAAAATTTGGCAACCTTCAATTGGAAAGGACAACCCAGCCAAACATCAACATCGATCTTTTAGTCAACGGGGTTTATCAAAGCTCATACCGCTCTGATGATTTTGGTCGCTTTGTGATAGAAGAAAGTAACATTGCACCGGGCGATACTCTCACTTTCCGTTATTACTTGGCCAAAGGTGTTTGGCAGCAAGAGGAAGTAATTATCGCAGGTTTGGATGGTGGCTTCCTTCCAAAAGGGCAATGGGGGATAGATCTCATCGCCGACTTTGAAAAGGCAAAAGTTGGCGCAGGTATTTTGGAATATGGCATTGATGATTACCTCACTTTTGGCAGCACCGCGTTAATTGCAGACCACGACACGCTCTTGGCTTTCCAAACACGCTATCTCCCACGCCACTGGCTTGCAATGCATGTGGGCTGGATTCCTGAATTACAACGTTTTCCTATTGAGTTGGATATGCAGTTTGGTCGCACACAATCGTTAAGCTTAGAGCTCAACAAGACGGTGAATTTCACGCGGGATTTCGAGTTGTATGACGCTTTAAAATACAGCTTTTCAGGCCCTTACTATAACGCCTACCTTGATTTAAGACGTGAAGATGATAAGTACCAAATCTCACCTCAACTCAGTGCAAAAATTGCACGTAACCTTTTTCTCCGCGTTGAATCCAATTACACACGCGACCAGATAGAAAATATCGACGACTTTTTACATACTATTGAGCTCGCCAAGAATGGCTTTTCTGATACCTCATGGCGTGTAAAAGGGGCATGGGATAAATCCGGTTCTCTTGAACAAACTGAAGCTTCGTTGCGAAATATTTGTACCGATTGCTGGATTAACTATGGGCAGTATTTTGAAGAAGTGATGTCGAACCTGTCTGCCAGTTATACCAATAACGATGTTGAATTATCCGCAACGTTAGAAGCACGCGTAAACTCAAACTTCAAAATAAAACTGTTCGGCAACCACGAACATTATGGTATTGAGCTTACTACGGAGGCCGGGATTCGCAGCCATTTCGACGACAACATTGCCGAAATATTAGATTGGAGCAAATACAGTTATGCCAAGCTCGTCGGCACCGTCGTCGATCAACAAGGCAACGTGATCCCAAATGTCAATTTGCGTGTGCTTGACCAATTCGCGATGAGTGATGAAAACGGCGAGTTTGTTTTCCATCAAGTTCCTGCCCACGATAACCTTTCTATCCATGTTGATGAGAGTGCCCTCGACCTCAACTTAACAACGCAACACAATCCCATTCTAGTCAATACTCGCCAAGCGGGGGTTACACAAATATCCGTGGTCTTGATCGCCTCTTTTGGTATTGATGGAGTAATCGAAGGCCCACTTGAAGACTACAGCTATCTCCATTTCAAACACATTGCCAACGATATGGAATTCTCAAGCAAAATAGAAAAGGATGGCTTTTATATGGTCGAAGGACTCACGTCCGGACTCTATCTTATTACTCTAGAAAACGGACAACAAAAAAGAATGATGCAAGCCCACCTAGACAATGAATTTTGGATAAGTGAGCTGAACTACCAAGTCTCTGACTTTCACTGAGACATTGAAAAACAACCAAAGCTTATGATTCAAAAGAAAAATATAGTAACAGCATCAATAAAGTCCCTCCTCCATCTATTTTAAAAACTCAGAGAGGTCATCCCCAGCCGCTGTCACTGATTCGGAAGTGAGATCTGGATCAACTATTCATCGGTAACAGAAATAGTTGAAGCTAACGCCCAAAAGCCTCAGAATGTCGCACTTTTCGCGTCGCGCATAAAATCGACGCCTTGTTATCAAACTCGACAATTGAGAATCATACATATGGGTTTTACCTCGTTAGGTCTATCTGCTCCAATCCTTAAAGCTATTCAGGAAAAAGGCTACGACACCCCTTCGCCAATTCAGGCTCAAGCAATTCCTGCAATTCTGGAAGGGAAAGACGTCATGGCAGCAGCGCAGACTGGTACGGGTAAAACAGCGGGCTTTACTCTGCCAATCCTAGAACGCTTGTCAAACGGCCCTCGCGTTCGTAGTAATCACGTTCGTGCACTTATTCTTACACCCACGCGTGAACTTGCAGCTCAAGTACAAGAAAACGTGTTCATGTACAGCCGTCACCTATCGCTAAACAGTGCTGTTGTGTTCGGTGGTGTTAAGATCAACCCACAAATGCAGCGTCTACGTAAAGGTGCTGACGTATTGGTTGCAACCCCAGGCCGCTTGATGGATCTTTACAGCCAAAACGCGGTGAAGTTCGACCAACTAGAAGTACTCGTATTGGACGAAGCGGACCGCATGCTGGATATGGGCTTCATCCGCGACATTCGTAAGATTCTTGATTTGCTGCCTAAGCAACGTCAAAACCTACTGTTCTCTGCGACATTCTCGAATGAGATTCGTGACCTTGCGAAAGGCCTTGTGAACAACCCGATTGAGATTTCAGTGAACCCTGCAAACTCTACAGCACGCACTGTAGAGCAAAGCATTTACCCATCAGACGTGAAGAAGAAAGCGCCGATGCTGGTAAAACTGATCAAAGATGGTGATTGGAAACAAGTACTGGTCTTCACTCGCACTAAACACGGTGCAAACCGCCTGGCGAAATTCTTAGTGGACGAAAAGCTACCAGCGGCAGCGATCCACGGTAACAAGAGCCAAGGTGCTCGTACTAAAGCGTTGGCTGATTTTAAATCTGGCGAGATTCGTGTGCTGGTAGCAACAGACATCGCCGCACGCGGTATCGATATTCCTCAGCTTCCTCAAGTGGTTAACTTCGAGCTACCAAAAGTGGCAGAAGATTACGTTCACCGTATCGGTCGTACAGGCCGTGCTGGAGAAGTTGGTAAAGCGATTTCTCTAGTGTGCGCACTTGAAGCATCAGAGCTTTTTGCCATCGAACGTTTGATTCAACAACTGCTTCCACGTAAAGAGCTAGCGGGCTTTGCACCAACCAATGTGGTTCCAGAATCTAAATTGGATACTCGCCCAATCAAGCCTAAGAAACCGAAAAAGCCTAAGAAGCCAAAAGCAGAAGGTGAAAACAGTCAAACCGCTGAGAAGAAAAACAGCGGCGGTAACAACAAACCAAAGCGTCGCTTCAACAGCGACAACAAAAACGGCAAAGGTGAAGCAGGTAAAGGCGGCGCTGGTAAACCAAAAGGCAATCGTGACGATCAAGCTCGTTCAAACGGCAAGCCAAGCGGTAACAAGCCGAATAGCAACCAGTCTGGAGCGAACAAACCGGGCGCAAATAAAAACGGTAACGGTGGCAAACCATCAGGTAACCGCAAGCCTAACAGCGGCAAGCCAGCTGGCACAAAGCCTTCAAACGGTAAACCGTCAGGCAATAAGCCATCAGGACAACGTCGCAAGCCACGTCCGCAAACTGCTAAGTAATTAGATAACGAGTTAAAACGACAAAGCCGCTGATAATACCAGCGGCTTTGTTTTATCTAAATGCTCACCTGAATCTAAAAATGTTTGAAGTCTCTACAACTAATCAATCATTTACATATCTGTGATTAACCCACTCATTTATTTACGCCCCCATTGATTCATTAGCTTTATAGGTGATATTCCTATAAGCACTCTGATGTAGATGCAAAACAAAGGAATTGTCGATGGTTTCTGCACAAGATTTTCAAATCACTCAATCCCAGTTTGCTTTTAGGCAAGATCAATACCAATTGAATAAAATCAAAAGGGTACGAGTTAAGGCCAATACTTTAAAAGATCATGCATTGCGCATGCTTTGCATTGGCTTGGTTGTTTCTAGCGTCGTTTGGATGGTCTGTCCAGAATCATTTGGGATGCTTACCGCGCCAGTCGCCTTTACGGCTGGCATCATTACCGCTCTTGGCTCAACAAGAAAATACGAACTACAAATTGAATTCCAACATATCGATGAAACTGGCCTCCAATGGGTATCCGTAGCTAAAAGCAACAACCAACAAGTCAAAAGCGTGTTTGAAGAACAAGTAATGAAGGTGCATGCCGCATTAGAAAAATAAATGTTTTCTATATGAATTAGCAACATGACCAAAAACAGGAACGCAGTCGTTATAACTAGTCATACAGTGCCTTTGAAACTGTTCTACCCTTTTATTTTTGCGTAAAATATGCTCATAAAGTAAAAGGAATACCAAATGAAAAACAGATGGTTAGGTATGGCTTGTGCGCTTCCTTTATTAGTTGCGTGCAATAGCGAAAGCTCAGCAATTAAGGTGTCTAGCGAGACTGTCTCACAAAAGCAAATAGATACGATAACGTCGAATATCAATGAGCTTTACCCAGAAGCAACCCCAGAGCAAAAGCTGAGAGCAGCCAAAACCGTAGTTAGAGCGATTGAAGAACTTGTATTTGTTGAAGGCGGTAGCTTTGAAATGGGCGATTTCGGCGCTCCTTGCGAAGTGCCAAGTCGTACACCAAATCGTATTGACTGGTCTCCAGGCGTGCAGTGTTCGAGTGACCCATCCAGCGGTGAAACAGGGGCTTATAACCTGCACAAGGTCACATTAGATTCGTACTCTATTGCAAAATTTGAAACACGCTTTGTCGATATGGAATGGATGCGATGGATCAATGGATTACCAGTAGCGAAAGACTTTTATAATGGTTCATCTGACCGAGCAATTGTTGAACGAGATTCTGAACGTTATGTGTATGCAATGGAGGACGGGCAAAATACTGCGGCATCTGCAAAGAAATGGCAAGAAGCGAAAGACTATTGTCAATGGCTAGGTGATATCAGCGCATTACCATTTGATCTACCAACGGAAGCGCAATGGGAATATGCAGCAAGAAGTCGTGGAGAAATGGTTTATTTCGCGACAAATAATGGTTATCGTCAAATGTACAATTCTCATTATTTCGATCCAGAGATGGGGCGTAACGTGGATTACAAAGAGAGTGAAGTCAACAGCTCAACAGATATCGAAAATGTTGACTCCTATCCCCCAAACCCGTTGGGAATAGCAGGCATGTCTAATCAGGTAAGCGAGTGGGTCAATGATTGGTACTCACCAACATATTACCAGAATTCACCGGAATATAATCCGCAAGGCCCTGACTCTGGCACGGAAAAAGTGCTTCGTGATGCGGCAGGAATGACTATGGTCTTTTCACGTATACATGATATACCAGTCTTAGAGTGGTACTTCCCATCGGTGAGCTTTCGTTGCGCGCTTCAGCAAATCACGCCAGCTAAGTAAAGGGGAAAGAGAGGAAATCGGTCACAACGACCAATTTCCTCGCTTGTTAGGTTTATCGATACGGCAAGTATTCATCATTGCGCGTGGTAATTTGTTTTCTTTTGCGAGTGAGTGCTTCACTGCTTAACGGTGTGTAAGGCGTGCAGGTAGCTAAGTAATTAGATACCGAGTTAAAACGACAAAGCCGCTGATAATCTCAGCGGCTTTGTTTTATCCAGCGCGTTTGGAATCTACTCGCCCAAAAGCAGGAACGCCGTCGTTATAACTAGTAATACAGTGCCTTTGAAACTGTTCTCTCCTTTTATTTTTGCGTAAAATATGCACATAAAGTAAAAGGAATACCAAATGAAAAACAGATGGTTAGGTATGGCTTGTGTGCTTCCCCTATTGGTTGCGTGCAATAGCGAAAGTTCAGCAATTAAGGTGTCTAGCGAGACGGTCTCACAAAAGCAAATCGATACGATTGTGTCGAATATCAATGAGCTTTATCCAGAAGCAACTCCAGATCAGAAACAGAAAGCGGCAGAAGTGGTGGTCCGAGCGATCGAGAACATGGTGTTCGTCGAAGGCGGAAGCTTCGATATGGGTGATTTCAAGATGGATTGTGATTTCCCAACAAAAACTGAAAACCGCTTAGATTGGTCTCCAGACGCGCAGTGTTTTAACTTTGCTACTAATCTATCTGGAGCCCAACATTTACATAAAGTTACTCTCGATTCTTATTCGATTTCTAAATATGAAACTAGCTTTTTAGATATGGAATGGATGCGTCAAATAAATGGCTTACCGGTAGCCCTCACTAACTTCATTAGTGTAATTCCTTTGAAGACAAAGCCTATGGAGCGGACAGATGAAAAATATAAGAAAGCTATTGAATACAATTTGAAAAACAATGAGGCTGCATATACAAAATCTTGGCAAGAGGCAAAGGATTACTGTCAGTGGTTGGGCAAAGTTTCCACTTTAGAATTTGATATTCCGACAGAAGCGCAATGGGAGTTTGCGGCAAGGAGTCGCGGACAGCATTATTACTATGCAACCAATGATGGTTATCGTTCTCTAACTGAAGGACAATATTTTGATCCAGATATGGGTAAATATATAGATATACTCCCTTCAGAAGTAAATAGTAGTACGAGTAGTGAAGAATATATTGGTCAATGGCCAGCAAATCCTCTGGGGATATATGGGATGAGTAATGGTATTCAGGAGTGGGTTAATGATTGGTATGCAAAAGAGTATTACCTAAACTCACCTGAACACAACCCGCAAGGACCGGAAAATGGTATTCAAAAGGTTGTTCGAGATGGTGGAGGAGTAAAAACCTTTGACCGTTTTGGTAAAGATCCTGTTCTTGACGCTTACTCCCCAACCCACAGCTTCCGTTGTACGATTCACGATCCAAAACCGATTTCCAAATAATATTGGCCCGAAAGGGCCAATATTTAAACGTATTGGTTAGGCGTAGAGCCACCGTAGATTGATGCATATTGCTGATTTACATGAGCTAGCTTGCGTGCAAAGGCTTTACCTTTGTAAGGAGCAAATGGAGCATTTGCTACCTCTTTACTCAAGTTCTTCTCAGCTAGTGATGCCACCCACCTATTAAACTCTCGTTGTTGAGACCCATCAAGAATGGCATTTAGACGTTGGATGTTATCAAAAAGAGTATCCTCCCCACGTTCTTTTTCTCCCTTTTCATTCATTCTCGCTAAGATCTCTTCAAACTTGTGCCAACTGTAAGTACTTTGTGACAACAAAGTGCAAATAGCGTCTTCTTGCTTTTCTTCCCAATTTAGAAGAAATGTTCGAGTAAGAGTATCTAGCATTCGGCCTATTGCTTCCGGCGGAAGCTGATCAAACGGTACACCGCTACGTGTCGATGTGTTTAAAATTCTATCGGAAAGAACGGCCGCCTCTTTTTCTAGAGCTAGGTATTTTTTTCTCTCAGCCTTTATAAAATCAATACTAGCTTTCCCGGCAGTAACTGTCATTTTAAGGGCATCATCTGGCGATTTGATAATATCAGCGGCAGCAAATGCAAAATAAGCAGCATCAACCAAGTATTCATACGCTTGGTTATTGATGTTCTTCAGCATCCGGTAATCTACATACTGAAGCCCTTGCCAGATTACTTTCGCTAAATTCCAAATTTCTTGTGCATTGATAGCAACCGCAAAACCGCCGCCACCGCCTGCCCCCCAAACCAACTTCGCAGATAGTTTTAAAAAAAATTGCCCCCCACGAAGGTAAAGCTCGAAATCTGCGTTATAACCACCACCAACGGAAACATTACCTTCGGTCTGAATTTCAGCCAAAGAGTTAAAGTTTGTGATTTTATCGTTTTCTGGCGCTTTCCATTGAACGCCACCTGCAAACTCTCCACTTAACTGGCCACCACCAAAAACACTGGCCTTGATGCCTATTTGACCGCCTCCTGCGTTGCCCATGCTCACATGAGGGTCAAACAATATCCCTACATCATCACCAGTTTCCGGTCTTCTGTTACTGATACCTGCTTTTGCTTGAGCAACTACGCCCACAAAACAACCCACTTTCATTTTGGCATTAAAGCGAAAACTGCCAAAGGAGTGTAAGGCTGGCTGACCATTCGCATCGGTGTAATTTAGGCATGGCGTATAACCCGCATCGCTAGGTAAGAAGACTTCTGCCGTAATGGCCGCTTCAAAAGCAGAAAAGCCCGCAGAAGCACCTACACCTAAATCTACGTTTCCTTTCGCATTACCGTGCTCATCTTTCTCAAATGGGTTTAACTCAGCATCGACAGCCGCTTGCATTCCCCAGCGACCAAGTTGCGCCTCAGAACTCACCGCAAACATTGTATTGCCTTCATCGTCGCGTAAGAGTGTATCCGTCGATTTCCATTCAGCAATTTTTCCACCGGGCGCCTGCCACTTCGCAAGGTTGGCTTTAATATCAGGAGCAAGCTTTTTCTGCTCAAGGTCGCTGGTGATATCGTCAGCGATAGCTTTACCAAATTCTTTGATATTTCCCGTACGTAATGCTCGGTTTGCGTTGTTGGTATTAGAGGTGTTTCGCCAACTGTTACGAACGGTTGTTTCCTCTTGAAAGAATGCTTCTCGAACATAGGTGTAAACGCCGCGATTAATCGAGTACAACTCTCTAACCCCAGTATTTGTTACAATGCCATCCAATGCTCTCTCTTTTACCGCCATTTTTTTAGCATCAACAAGCTTGCCAGAAGAGCTCTCTTTGGTTGGTGGGACTTTGGCCATCTTTTCCCACGTCGCAAGCTCTTTCTTAAGGTTTGGTACGACTGTCGCAGTCAAACGCTCTTTTAGCTCAATGGCTGAATCTTCAGAGCCAAACCAATTTGAGTATTCCTCAATGTAGCGGATACGCTTTTTCAACTCGGTTACTTTAGCGTTAGCCATTCGCTGGTTTTCTAAAGCTTTTTCTCTCTCAGCCTTTTCTTTTCGAGACTGTTCTGCTTTGACACTTGCTGGATTCTTACGGCTGGGATCTGGCAATATGCCTGCGTATATCAGGTCGGCACATAGGGCTTCTCGCTTTTGAGTATGCTTTTCCAACTCAGCCCATGTTTCTTTGCCCGTTGGAGCTTGATGGACTAGGTCACTGTAGCATTGAAATAACTTCGTCGTTTCTTCGATTTCCTTATCAAGCTTTTCCACCGATTCTTTCGTTAGGCAATAGAATCGGTTCGCTGATTCACCCGTGGCAAAAATGATATCTTCAATTTCCTTTGGTTCACACAAAGGCGGCACAACAATTGTCCCTTTCTCTTTTGGACACATTTTGGCGATTGGCTCTACCGGAAACTCGACAGGGATAGGCTCTTCCTCTTCCTGACTAGGAAGGATTAACGTATCGCCAACTTGGATTAAATCAGGATTTGGTTGGTACTTGGGGTTTAGTTCTAACAAGATGTTGAAGTTAACACTTTGCTCGATACCGATGCCAATAAGGGTGTCACCGGGTTTAATTACGTAGGTTTTGTTACTCATGAAACGCGTCCATTACCATTGCTGCGCAATGTTTTGCATTGTGCTCAGTTGTTCTTGCGAGAGTGTCCAAGGTTGAATTGACGTAGTAGCCTTATTAGCGTGGAATAAGTTAATACTTAGCCATTGTTTGCTATGCCAATGCAGAGATGAGAGTAAAGGAAACATTTGTCGTCGCTCCTCATCACTTAATGCTGCCATTAAAGGTACTAGAGTTCTGGGCTCATAAAATCGAAACAATGCTTCTCCTTGATTGCGCGATACAAAGAGACGCTGACGCAATGAGGTTGCGACCTCCGAAGAAGAGTAAGATGGCGAGCTCCAAACCAAACAACCACAAGGTGTCTGGCTCATCTTAGCTACGCATGCCTGAAGTGCCTCTTCTGATGATCCGATAGAAACTAAGACAGGCCCCTCATTGAGGTGTGATAGACGAGTACCAGCCATCAACGGGATAACCTCGAATGACTCAAGATGCGCCTCCAATTTCTTTTTCCATTCAGGCCAAAGAAGAGGTTCGATAATCGCGTACGCTTGTTGATTCGTAATTAGGTTCGGTTGGGCATTGGCTTGAATTCGCCAGTTTGGATTTAGCTGTGTATTTGACATGTTTTACCGCTCCCACAATCACACAGTTCTTGCATTAAGCCACCGTCTTCAACAAACCCTTTATAAGTGGCCGGAGACATAACAGGTGGTGTTTTCTTCGCGATAGACAATCCTTTAGGACGCCTTGTAGAAACCCTGTTATTACCGTTTGCCGCGCCGCCCGGATTGATGTCTACTTTTCCACCCGTTGCGGTGACACTACTCGCACCATCAATGGTAATGGAGGTGCCGTTTAAATGGATGTTGCCGCTGCTCTTTAGCACTAAGCTGGATGCACCAACGAGGAACTTGATTTCATCCGCTGAGACCACCGCCGTTTCGCCATCAGAGCGGATAGAGGTGTTACCGTTCACTTCGACACTGAGGTTATTGCCGATGCTATGTGTGTCGTCAGCCCCCACATCAATAGAGCGCGATGCCATGATTACCGTGTTTTGGTCTTGCCCTACATCCAGTGAATCGTCTTTACCAATCAAAGTTTGACGATTTTCGTCGATGTACAAATCTCGGTTGTTGGCTATTTTCTCGGATTCATTCGCGTTGTAAGTGACGTGAACATCTTCCTCAACTTGATCCATAAAGGTTTGCTTAGTAATGGAGGTTTTATGCCCATCAATGACTTCTTTACGGTCGCCTAAGATGTTGTTTTCTTGGTTGTTACCGACTTTTAACTCTTCATCATTTCCGATGTCTCGATAACGGTTATTGAGCACTTTGGTCTTCATGTCTTTTTGAGCGCGGAAGTGAACCTCTTCTTGGTCACTCTCATCCTCAAAGTACATTTCGTTGTAACCTTCAGCCTTGTGACTTTGGGTTCTAAACACTGTGCGCGTTTTGTTTTCTGGTAATGGGTATGGCGGCGTGTGTAAACCGTTGTAAACCGCGCCCGTCACTAGTGGGCGGTCTGGGTCACCTTCTAGGAAGGTCACAATCACTTCATGACCAATGCGAGGCAGATAGACTGCTCCCCAGTTGGGTGCTGCCATTGATTGACTGACACGTAGCCAACATGAACTATGCTCATCGCTTTGTGCGTAACGGTCCCAATGGAACTGAACTTTGATGCGTCCATATTCATCGGTGTAGATTTCTTCACCCGCAGGACCAACCACAACGGCAGTTTGAGGACCATCAACGACAGGTGACGCCATTTTAGGCGCACGGAATGTCACATCTCGTGGTAAGCAGACAAACTGATTGTGATAAGTTGTAGGCTCATCGCTCGACTCTTCCTCATGCACACGAGGGTTAAAGCCAGTGTGCATCACCGTCAACATGAGGTAATCACGGTTGATGCCTAAACGAGGATGCTGGCTGATATCGAAGCTGTAGCCTGCGGTGAGACGCATGATATCGCTCGCAGCTTCAATCTGATGGCTGTCCACCGTGTATTCGGACATCCACTCCGTTACACGCTGCTGCCCTAAGTCTGGTGAAGTATAACGGCCAAGATAGTCGTAGCGCTGCAAATCAAAGTTCGGACCTTCATCCGCACTTTTTCCTTGTGGGATTTTCGGTGTGAGATAGTTGTAATCGCCATAGCTGACGATGCCAGTGCGAGTACGATGCGTTTGTTCGAGGTCGAAGATGTGTTCTCGATCTGGCGTACCACCACCTTGGGCATGATAAATCACAGGTCCTAGGTAAGAAGCATTAGTAGGTGAACTGATGAGCTCAGGTATCGCATCGTTGCTATCGACAATGACCATGGTATGCCCAGCTTCGCTATGCTCAAAGTAATACCAAAGGCCATGCTCTGCCATTAATCGCTGCACAAAATGCTGGTCGTTTTCACGGTATTGGAGAACGTACTCTTTCGCTTCGTATTGCGCTGACAATTCAAAGCGGTAATCGCTCATACCTGCGTCATCAAAAACCTGACGAATGATGTCGGGAGGCGCTTGCATCTGAAAGATGCGACAGTCCTGACGCTGAGTGAGAAACCAGAGGTGTGGAACCAAGGTAATATGATAGCGCGAGAAGCGGCGGCCAGAGCCTAAGTAACGAAGTTCAGAGATACTGCCGTTAAACTGGCGAGCCGTTCCTACACCTTGACCAAACAGGCTCAGGACGCCCATTTTTCGGCTTAAGGCTTCAAACGTGATGGCATCGTCGTCGGACAACACCGTCAGGTTCATTTCAAAGGGAGAAGAGACTGTTTCCGTAATCCGGAAGCTTTCGACTTTAAATGCACCGGAGAACCCAGAAACATAAAAGGTTAAATCCACATCATTTACCATACTGTTCGACTCTTATGACAATGAAGAAGTGTGTTAACACCCCTACAGACACTAAATTGGCCAAACTGTATCAAGTTATATGACGTCCATCACCGTGATGAATTAACAGATAATTTGCACGTTAGACTAGGTATTTATTGGGGACAAATACACCAATCATCTGTGACACCAAAAATATGACTTTTTGTATGGTTATTTAATCGGTCATGTACCGATTTTGAATGTGTCAGTATGTGACATAACTCGGCAAGAATTGTTCTGAAGCTTTGAACACGCCTTTAATTACTTACCACTCATCAGCAATCACATCGTAAACCACGTCGACAAGTGGCAAAGCTATTACGACAACAGCCCCTCACAATGAGGGGCTGTTTTTGGGTAGTATGGCGAATAACAGGCTTAGATTAATGCCACTCCATTTCACCACTTAGCACTTTCGCACCCAATTCTAGATCGCCCTCTGTTGCAGCAAATTGTGGGTACTTAGCCTTCATCGCTGCCGAAATCTCGCTTGAAGATGGCTTGCTTAATTTTTCTAACGTCTGCTCAATGTCTGCGATGTAGTTCATGGTGAATTGAATACCTTCCACACCTTTCGGCATATCACCTAGGTAGTGTCCCGGAATGACGTTTTTTGGTTTCAGTGCTTTCATGCGCTCTAACGATTGAGACCATTGAGCACGCTCTTGTTTCGACTGAGTGTCCGCCATCCAAACATGAACACCACTGTAAACCGATACACCACCAAATACGGTCTTCTCCGAAGGTACCCAAAGGTAGGCATCATGAGTATTGATTTCTTTTACTTCAATGCGCTTACCTTCAAGCGTCAGAGTGGTGTCATTGAGTACAGTAGGCACAACAATTTTCGATGGTGCTCCCTCTTCCAAAATAGGTCCCCAGTACGCCAGTTTCGCGTCTTTTGTTCGCTCGATATGTTTAACAACCGCTTCACTCGCAACTACTTTCACATCAGGGAATGCCGCAACAATAGGCTCTAGACCAAAATAATAGTCTGGGTCACCGCTGCTGATATAAATCATCGACAGCTCTTTGCCACTCTTTTTAATCTGTTCCACCAACTTTTTTCCATCTTTGACGCTAAATTGCGCGTCAAACAACATCAGTTCTTTTTCACCAGAAACAAGCACAGAGCTTGCAGGAAAGATCGCATTTTCACCGGGGTTGTAGTGGGTAATCGTTAAGTCCGCAGCCGACACATAGTTCGATGCCGCTAGTGCGGTGACCAGTAGAGTAATTGAACGCTTATTCATCATCTTATTCCGTATTAGAGAACCAATTCATGCGGCTCGTTTCATGTTGAGGCCATCTTATTTGATTGGTTTTAGATGAAATAGACAGCAAATTAACTTTCACTGTTGCGAAATTCGGTCATATACTGTGACAGTGATTTTCCTACGGTGAAGCAACAGAATGGACAGACTTGAGGCAATGAACGTCTTTGTCACGATCGTAGAGCGTGGCAGTTTGAGTGCAGCAGCAGAACACCTCGATCTGTCGCGAACCAAAGTGACACGTTATTTAGGTGAGCTCGAAAAGTGGATGGATACTCGTCTGCTCCACCGCACAACTCGAAGCCTCAGTTTAACCAGTGCAGGGAAAGAGACGCTTGAGATTGCACGAGAGCTACTTGCACTTGAAGAATCCTTAAGCGGAATCCGAAATCAAAATCGAGTGAATTTAAAAGGTCAATTGCGTATTACCGCGAGCTATTCCATCGTGAGTAGCTTCCTCATTGATGCAATCACATGCTTTGTTGAACAGTGGCCTGATGTGGCGATTGATATTGTGTCGACAGATGAAACCGTAAACCTCGTGGAATCACGCATTGATCTTGCCATACGTATCACCAATGAGTTGCCTGCTAATGTCGTAGCAAAGCAATTAGGTGAATGCCGCTCGGTGATATGTGCGTCCCCCAAATACATCGAACAAAAAGGCGCACCGTTAAACGCCCAAGACCTAGGACACCACAATTGTCTTTCCTTTAGCTATTTTGGTCGTTCTGAGTGGATATTCTCTGGACCAAACGGTGATGAATCAGTCTCCATCAAAGGCAATATCAGCGCGAATACCCCAGAAGTACTGCTTGCTGCCGCTTTAAATGGTAACGGAATCAGCTTACAGCCCTATCCAACCGTGAAGGATTTGCTCACTGAGGGGAAATTGATTCAGCTGTTACCAGAATGGCACCCAAAAACGTTAGGCGTTCATGCCATCTATGGTACGCGAAAACAAGTCACACCGTTATTAAGAGCCTTTATCGATCATCTCTCCACTAGCATGTCGGAATCCAAGCGCTGGTGAGCACTTTTCTGAGCATTCACGTCACAACGAACATCCAGTGGTTACTTAAATAGAAAGCCGCTGGATAAACCAGCGGCTTTTTCTCAGAACTACAATTCACGTTATTGAAGCGGTGTGATTCGGATATCAGCAATCTGCGCTTTGTTCATCTCGCCATCTACACCACCCGAGTAAATGTAGGTTTCATTAGATTTCAAGTAACTCATATTGAAATGGTCTTTGAGAACCAGTCGGTATGATTTGCCTTGTTCCAAGGAAACTTCAATCGGTGTTGAGTAACGCATGCCTTTGTTCTCACCAATATGGCCCATTTGAATGTAACCTTTACCAACTGACTGACCAGATTCGTCGAGAACTTCGAGCTCTTTCACTGCGTTAGTAATACCGGTGTTTAGTTGGCCTAAGTTATTGTTATACCACGCCGCCAACTGGTATCGCCCGTTGGTAGGGACGGTGAAAGCACTCAGACCATTTACATCACCACTGTCTTTGCTCACCGTAACCACATCAACATCGTCTGTTAAAGGTTGATACTCCCCCTCTAATTTCACGCGAATTTCTTTGCCGATACATATTGGCTCACTTGGGTTGGAGCGGAAACCTTGTTTGTTAATGCTTTCAGCTAAGTAACATGAAAAACCATTGAGCGTATCGCTGAACTGCTTACCATTTACATTATTTTGGATAAGCTGACCATTGCGGTACAAGTTAATGTTGTAGTCACTAGTTACACCAATCGTCACATTATTGTTAGCGCGAGCGACATCAAGCTTAGGCTCTTTTGGAGAAAAGACTTTTTCGCTCTCCGTTGCGTAAGGTTTAACTCCATCAACCACTTTTATACTGCTGTCGTCAGCAACAAGGCTACCCAAGGTGACTTGGTAGTGACCATTATCATCAACCGTCACCTCTTCCACTGGATAGTAACCGTTTGACTCATCTTGTACTTCTGGCAAGTGAACTGTCACAGAGTAGCTTTTACCCTTGAAGCTAAAGTTCTCCAATGTAATCTGATCTGATTGAGCAAAAAGTTGATTGCGAACCCATCCTGTAATGAACGGTTTAACTTCCAATTGCCCTGTTTCAGTGTGAATACCAAAGATAGTTTCGACCACCATATTGAGGTAACCACCTACCGACCATAGCTGGCGCTGCGAGTTGATCACAGGGCCATCTAAAGAAGCATCTGCACCATGATCACTGTGAATAATGAACGATTTGCCAGACAACCACTCCAAGTTTTCCATATTTGATAGGTTCGTTGCGGTACCGCGAACTAGGGATTGAATCGCATTGTTAGCCGCTGCCACGTTTTGAGTACGATGTGCAGCACGCAAGCTATATGCGGTGACAAATGGCCAAATAGCACGGTTATGATACACAGGAACATCAGGTTGTTGAGGGAAATAAACTGGCACACCAAACTCACTGTGAGGATAGTTTTCCATGATTTGCTTCGCTTGTTCATTGCTTGCAATACCGCTTATGATCGCCAACGCTTCCCCAAGCATGTCATATTTATCGACCGCAATATCCTGCCCGTTATCGAACAAGTAACTCACGTACATACCACGCTGTTCATTCCAAAACTTGGTATTGATTGCCGTTTTTAATTGCTCAGCCCAATCTGCGTATTTCACCGCGTTTTTCGAGTCAAATTGTTCTGCCAACTTCGCCGCCAAGCGCATTGCTCGATAGTGAACCACGTTTGTTGATAGCGCCTTGCTACTACCAATCGCATTAACATCATCTGGCGTCCAAGTAGAGTATGTCTGCTCACGCCAGTCCAAGAACGACTGTTCTCCCGTGTAAAGGCCTGAATCTTGATCAAACGCCGCTAAACGGTCGGCTTCTAGCGTGTTGCTAACCGCGTTGTAAGCGCGCTCTGCAAATTGGTTGTAAGCTTCGCCATCCAGTGCCGACAGTAAACGTTCTGCGCCTAGCGCCCAAGTTGTTCTATCGGTACTGATCGGCCAGCTGCCACCAGTGCCTGTATCTTGGACGATTTGCTCGCCATCGTATTGTTGATCAGTTGAGTCTCGGAAGACTGATAACTTGAATTCCAAACCGTTTTCAACACGCGTAGGATTCATCAACGCTAGGGAAAGGTCGGCCGCATATGCCAAATCACGAGTCCAAACGTAATGCCACTTGGCACCTGTCTCAAACACTTCTGCCTTTATTGGTTTGTTGTAATTGTAATTACCGTCTTTGATTTCAGACACCGCAAGTTGATCGAGCTCTTTCATCGTCAAAGCGAACAGTGCATCAAACGCGAGATCGCCAGAAACAACGCGAGGCCCTTCTTTCTCCGTAATCACCATGCCTTGATCCAGAGCGTCTCGCAGCTCCGTCGTAGTTGAGATGCCAAACTCGCGCAGATCTGCTTTAGGATCTTTGACAGAAAAAGTCACCGTTTCATTACTGTCATCGTAGTTTCGGAACAGTTTTAGCTCTTTATTTTGATGCCCCTCATGCACCATTTCAGGGTCCAAAATAGCATCTGAGTAGTACTTCTCCGCCTCTTCTTGCGTGGCTTTTGTTACGGTCATCATCGCGCTGCTTTCATCCGCAAAACTCACAGAGAATTTATAGTAACCTTTATCTTCAAACGTGATTTCCGAATTGCAGTCGTCATTCATACACGCTTCATTCGTCTCTGGTTTTGGTAAGTAATCCTGAGCTTCATCAAACATCGCAGGCTGTTCAAAATGGGTGTATTGAATTTGCCAGCCAGGATCGGCAATCTTGAATTGATTACTACCTCGCGCTACACGCAGAACCGTCTCATATTCGTTGTTCCCTAAATAGTTCAGCTTCGCGTGTTCCGCAGTCCCCCAATCGCCATTCAATCCGCGCAAGTAAAGATCTTCCGAAATAATCGGTTTATCGACGATCTCCGTGGTATCAGAATCTGAACCACATCCAACTAATCCCATCGTTGCAGCAATAGCAAGCGCAATAAAACTTGGTTTCATGTTCATCCCTTAGATTGTTATTTTGGCGACAGTCTAAGGAACACGCTCTTCAGAGAAAAATAGGTAACAGCGCCAGCTTTATAGACAATATCTATATGTTGCTTACCAATAGTGATTTAGATCTATGAAACACTAATAAATTCAATTATGTCAGATAGCAGATTTGTGATTTATAAAAGAAATTGTGCACAATACCCCCAAGAAACCTTGTTTCAAAAAGGGGAATAACAATGGACAAATCTCTACAGCAATTTTTACTGATTGCTCGTTGTCAAAGCATAAGTGCCGCCGCAAGGATGGCCGGACTAAGCCAACCAACAATGACGAGTAATTTAAAAAAGCTGGAAGAGTCTCTTGGCGTCACACTCTTTGAACGCCACCAAAGCGGCATGGTTCTAACCGAATTTGGTCGTATTCTCTATCGTCATAGCGATGCGATGCAGCACGAATACAATCAAATGATGCAAGGCATTGAAGAGAGGAAGCAGTATCAAGTCGGCAAAATAAAAATAGGAACCGGGGACGCTTGGTGGCCTTTGTTCGTAAAGCAAGCCTTAGATGAACATTTGTCTCATCAACCATCCGAATCCACACACGTCGAATTTGGCAATCATTTGGGTTTAATGGATTCTTTGATTAATGAGCAAATTGAATTCTTCATTGGTCATGAAATTGTAGGTTTGTCGTCAAAGTGTGATGTTACTTTTATTCCTTTATTTCAAACTGTTGACGCCTACTTTGTCTCTCCCAATCATCCACTTTTGGGTAAAGTGGTGACAAAACAAATGCTCCATGAATACCCCGCCCTATCCGTCACCTATGATGCAAAAAAGTTTAACCATGTTTTAGACAACCCAATTCCCAAGCAAAACGAAAGGGAACGTCAGCAACTTGATGACCGCCCAACTTACGAAGTCGATTCGTTACTCGCGAGTATTGATGTACTAAAAAGTGGCATAGCCGTGATGTCTTATACCAGCCACCTGAGCGATTACTTACAATCGTTAGGGTTGAAAATCTTAACCGTGGACTCACAGCCCAAGCCGGGTACTGTCGGCATCTATCGCCATAGAAGGGAAACCTCAAAATCTCACTTGGCTTTGATTGCACACATCACTAAGCTAGCCCAAAATTTAAGCTAATCACTATTGAGGTAACCCAATGACATACGATGAATTTAATCAATTCTGCGGCTCATTCACTGCCACTTCTCATGTTGTTCAATGGGGTGATGCGCACGTTTGGAAAGTCGGTGGAAAGGTGTTTGCTATTGGTGGCTGGAGTAAAGACAAGCAGCCTGCATTTACGTTTAAGACTTCCCCTTTAAACTTCGATTTTTTAAGTGATTATGAGGGTTATATTCCCGCCCCTTATTTCGCAAACCGTGGAATGAAGTGGATTCAGCAAACGGAAACCTCCGGACGCCTAGACGAAGAGCTAAAGTACTATTTATCAGAATCTTATCGATTGGTTGCACTTGGCTTGAGTAAGCGAAAACGCGAAGAATTGGGCATTGAACTGCCACCAGCGAAGTAATGCCGATGCTTGAAGATAAACTTGCTCAGTTGTTGGCAGAAGATCCACTTCGCATTCAAGCATTGGAGTGTGTTCGCTCACTGGCTTTACCAGATTGCTACATTGCTGCGGGCTTTGTACGAAACCTAGTTTGGGATCACCTTCACCAAAAGCAAAATCCAACACCATTAAACGATCTTGATGTTGTTTATTTCGATCCGAGTGAATCGGACGATCAGGCCAACCTCAAATACGAAACGCAGCTAAACGCCTTGATGCCAGAGGTCAACTGGCAAGTACGCAATCAAGTAAACATGCACCTAAAGAATGGTGATAAACCTTACCAAAGTACCTTAGATGCGATGGGCTACTGGCCAGAGAAAGAAACGGCGGTTGCTGCCAGATTGAACGAAAAGAATCAGATAGAGTGCATTTCAGCGTTCGGATTTGAGTCTTTGTTTGAAGGTCAGATTACTTACAATCCCAAGCGAACATTAGCGCTGTTTCAATCTCGGGTAGAATCCAAAAACTGGCTAATCACATGGCCTCAATTGCGGATTGCCGTCTAATTCTTGCTTATTCCGGAAACTGACTATGGAAGCGCTCAATCAAGAAGTCCAAAAACAAACGAAGTCGCTTGGGTTGATACTGGCGGCTCAGGTAAATCACGTTCAAATCTGCACCTGCAGAGGAGGTCGATGCGTTGAAGTTCTTCATATAGCCATTTAACACCGTCACTAAACGCTGCTGTTTGATGTCTTCTTGTACATCGAGAATCGATTTCAACGCAATCCCCGCCCCATCTAATGCCCATTGACGAATCACTTCGCCATCATCAGAAAACCGCTTCGGTACGACAGTAATAACGTTGTGCTGATCTTCATCTTGAAAGTGCCATGTTTTCAACTCTTCATTGCTGCGAACCATGGCTAAACAATCGTGCTGTGCTAAATCTTGTGGCGTGATCGGCGTGCCTTTCTTTGCCAAATACTGAGGAGAAGCGCAAAGCACTCGGCGACTGGACGCCAGTTTGCGAGAGATAAGGTTACTGTCGGCTAGCTCCCCATATCGGATAACAATATCCAAACCGGACTCAGCTAAGTTGGATAAGTTATCGTTCAAATACAGATAAGGGATCACATCGGGATAGAGCTGACTAAATTCCGACAGTATTGGCGAAATGTATTGCTTACCAATATCACGAGGAGCCGAGATTTTAAGTGTGCCGCGCACTTCTTTGGTGCCAGTTTGGAGTAAGTTCTCCGTCTCTTTAACGCTGTCGATGATTTCCAAGCATGCCTGATGGTACATAACACCAGAGTCCGTCAATGAGATATGCCTTGTACTGCGATTAAGTAGTTTCACCCCATAACGCTCTTCCAGCGACTGCAATCTTGCCGTTACCGTGGCCGGCGATAAGCCGAGCTCTCTACCAGCCGCCGCCAGCCCTTGGTTCTTCACTATGCTGACAAATAGCGTCATATCCGAAAACTTGTCCACATTCCCTCCTAAAACCTCATTATTCGACTGAGCTGAATAATCAATTCAAATATTACCCAATTATCAAATTTTTTCCAATCAATATACTGGCTCCAACGAAACAAGATTGGAGAAGCAAATCATGAAAACAGAAAAAACTGTCTACGTCGTACTCGGTGGCACATCAGGTATTGGTGCTGAACTTAGCCAACAACTTGCAAGCGACAATGCGGTTGTCCACGTAGCAAGCCGCAAAACAGGGTTAGACATCAGCGATGAACAGTCGGTTTACCACTACTTCGAAACCATTGGTGCTTTTGACCACCTGATCGTCACAGCAGGTTCTTATGCTCCGGCAGGCAAAGTGATGGACGTGGAAGTTTCCCAAGCAAAATACGCTTTTGATACCAAGTTTTGGGGCGCCATCAACGCGGCGAAACATGGCGCACGCTACATCAAGAAAGGCGGCTCAATCACGCTAACTTCCGGCATGTTATCGCGCAAAGTGGTTGCTAACACCTACGTCAAAACTGCCATCAACGCGGCCATTGAAGCGACCACGAAAGTACTGGCGAAAGAATTGGCTCCGATCAGAGTGAATGCGGTCAGCCCTGGTTTGACTAAAACTGAGGCGTATCAAGGCATGAACGAAGACGACAGAAATACCATGTACAAACGCACGCAAAATAGCTTACCAGTGGGCAAAGTTGGCGAAGCCAGTGACGTTGCAAAAGCTTATCGACTTCTGACTGAAAACAGCTACATGACTGGCGCCGTGATTGATGTCGATGGTGGCGCACTGCTTGGCTAACAACACACGCTTAGCTAACCGCAAATAAAAACAAGGTGCCAGAGAAATAAAAAAGCATGGCACCAATGGGTTCAAACGAAATAAAAAAAAGAGATTCCCCCATGAATAAAGAAAAAATGCCGCTGCAGGTATGGATCTTAACGCTTGCAGCTTTTGCTATCGGTACCGCGGAATTTGTTATTGCAGGAATCCTTCCTCAAGTCGCCAACTCTTTGTCCATCACGGAAGGGCAAGCGGGTTACCTAATCAGTGCCTACGCGCTTGCCATTGTGTTTGGCGGCCCGCTACTTACGATTTACTTAGCACGCTTTAACAAGAAAGCCGTACTGGCTGGGCTAATGGTGCTGTTTATTCTCGGCAACGTATTGTCCGCTTTCGCGCCGAACTACTTTGTATTGATGGTCAGCCGAGTGATCACAGGTTTGGTTCAAGGTCCTTTCTACGGTATCGGAGCCGTGGTCGCGACCAATTTGGTTTCAGAAAAAATGGCAGGTCGTGCGGTCGGACAGATGTTCGCAGGCCTAACATTGGCTAACGTTTTAGGTGTGCCTGGCGGTACTTGGATTGGCTTGCAATTCGGCTGGCACACCACTTTCTTAACCGTTGCCGCTTTTGGTTTAGTGGCTCTGTTCTTCATCACTTCATTGATCAAATCTACCGGTCATGGCGAAGCAAAAGATGTCAAAGCGCAATTGGCTGCGTTCAAAAACCCAATGCTACTTATCAGCCTTGCGATCACCGTATTTGCTTGGTCGGGGTTTATGACTTTGTATGGCTACATCGCCCCTATCGCCATGCACATCACTGGCTTTGGTGAAAGTGCCGTGACTTGGATTTTGGTTATCGTTGGTGTCGGTCTGATTGTCGGCAACACCATGGGTGGTCGTTCATCAGATAAAAACCTACAAAAAGCGTCCATGTTCTGGGCTATCGCAATGATTGTGTCACTGGTACTGGTCGGCCTAACTGTCGACAGCAAAGTTCTGTTTATTGCCACCGCCTTTGTATTTGGTATTGCGTCATTCGCTAACGTGCCAGCAATGCAGCTTCGAGTAATGAACCACGGTGGTGAAGGTCAAGAATTAGCAGCGACGGCAAACATCTCTGCGTTCAACTTAGCCAATGCCTTTGGCGGTTTCTTAGGTGGCATGGTGCTCGATAGCCAAATGGGCGCAGGCATGATCCCTTACGCAGCCATCATTGTTCCACTGATTGGTTTGCTATTCATCGCCAAGGCGAACCGCAAAGAAAGCAAACAAACTGAGCTAACACCAAGCTTCAACAACTAATTTCATCCCTACTGGTAGCCCTGACTTAACGCCTCCCGAACAAGCGGGGCTACACAATACGAATCGATAGGAAAACACTATGAAACTCTACATTTACGAACATTGCCCATTCAGTGCTCGCGTCCGCTATGTTGCTGGCATGCTGAATATCCAACTCGACATCATCAATATTGCTTATGACGATGACAAAACCACAACAGACCTGATTGGAACCAAGCAAGTGCCACTTCTTATCAAAGACAACGGTGAAGCGATGGCAGAAAGTCTAGATATCATCGCTTACTTCCTTGAACTGGCAACATCAAGTGAAACAAGTCAACCATCTCAACAAGCGCTGGATTGGCAAAAAATCGCGTTTCTTCCACTGCAGAAAGTGGGTTACCCGCGTTGGTCAAACATGGATTTACCAGAGTTTGCCACTCAATCTGCACAGCTCGCTTGGCACGCGAAAAAGGAAACGGATGCACTCAATTTTGATGCACTTCTGCAAGACACACCCAACATTGCGAAAGAGGTAGAAGCGCTCATTGAACGTGCGAAGAGCGTGTTGAATCTCGATTCCTACCAGCATGTGACTTTGGTAGACGAAGCGATCTTATTTTCTATTTTGCGCGGGTTCTTCAGTGCCACAGAAATCCGATGGGACAACACCGTGAAAGATTGGATGGAATCGGTAAGCAACAAAACCCAAGTACCACTACTTAAGTAACCTGAGATCGGTTTAAGCCATCGCCATCAGCCCAGACTTTTCAGCATTGGTGATGTTGAGTGATGGCTTCTCTG
>NZ_JAPHPY010000018.1:0-97396 GCF_026241575.1 Vibrio sp. Sgm 5 | reverse complement strand
CTGAAACTCAGTATATTGCTTAATAACTGAACAACTTTGGGCTGCCATGTCTTCCAACCGAATTAAGCAACAAAGCCATTTCATTGTCAAAGGCTACAAAGCCGCTGGCGTGTTATTAACCGCAGGTATCAGTTTGCTTCTTATGACAGGTCTGCTTGGCCATGACGTTCTGCCATCAAAAATAACCTCAACGGGTAATATGGTGACGGACTCACTAGAGTACGTAAAATACATGCTTCAATACCGTGGTGGCGGCCTAGGTATGCAAATCATGCTACTTTGTGGTTTTGCGTCTTACATGACACACATCGGCGCAAACAATGTTGTAGTAAAACAGTTCTCTAAACCGCTTTCTGTTATCAAGTCTCCTTACGTCCTTTTGGTAGCGGCTTACATCGTGGCATGTTTGATGTCTCTTGCAGTGAGTTCAGCAACTGGCCTAGGCGTTTTGTTGATGGCAACCCTGTTCCCGATGATGACGGCTATGGGTATCTCTCGCCCAGCAGCGGTTGCAGTATGTGCTTCACCTGCGGCAATCATTCTTTCACCAACATCTGGGGACGTGGTCATCGCTGCAGAAAAATCAGGCCTAGCGCTTGACGTGTTCGCGGTTCAAACCGTACTGCCTGTGTCTATTTGTGCAATCATCGTAATGGCTGCAGCAGCTTTCTTCTGGAATAAATACCTAGATAAGAAAGACAACACACCAATGGAAAAAATTGACGTATCAGAAATCAAAGCTGATGCGCCAGCGTTCTACGCAGTTCTTCCTTTCCTTCCAATCATCGGTGTATTCCTATTCAACGGTCGTACGATTCCTGGACTGACTCTAGACATCTACACTATCGTGGTAGGTTCTATCTTCTTGGGTGCAGTGATTCACTATGTGGTGAACAAGTTCGACGGTAAGAAGTCACTTGAAGATCTCGATTCATGCTATGCCGGTATGGCAGACGCGTTCAAAGGTGTAGTCATGCTTTTGGTTGCGGCGGGCGTATTCGCACAAGGTCTAATGTCTATTGGCGCTATCGATAACCTACTACACCTTGCAGACAACGCGGGTGCGGGCGGCATTGCGCTCATGCTTATCCTAACGGGTCTAACTGTTGCCGCTGCGATTGCGACGGGTTCTGGTAACGCTCCATTCTACGCGTTCGTAGAGCTTGCTCCTTCACTGGCTGCGAAGATGGGTCTTAACCCTGCGTTCCTAATCATTCCAATGTTACAAGCATCTAACTTAGGTCGTACTATCTCGCCAGTATCTGGTGTAATCGTTGCGACTTCTGGTATGGCAAACATCAGCCCATTCGAAGTGGTGAAACGTACATCAGTACCAGTTCTAGCTGGTCTGCTTACGGTTATCATCGGTACGATGGTTCTTGTACCAATGACGGCATAAGCACCGACTGTATAACAGCGATTAACAAAGGCTCGGCTTTTATGTCGAGCCTTTTTGCATCGATTCAACACACCTCGTCAACACTTTTCCTCCCTCTGACACTCCCATTGAATACGCAATGTGTCTCTTATTTACAAAACACAGCACATTATAAGCCAGACTAATTTGCTTAATATCTCAGCTACTTATATAACGTTCCAATACATTCAAAAAATGGAACTTACTATGACTTCACTTATTGTTTTTATCGTCATCATTTTGCTTATCGCGGTGTTTGCGGTCAGCATTTACAACAAGCTAGTGACGCTACGTAACCGCTTTAAAAACAGCTTTGCTCAAATTGAGGTTCAGTTAAAGCGTCGCTACGACCTGATCCCAAACCTTGTTAGTACAGCAAAGGGCTACATGGAGCATGAGAAAGAAACGTTTGAGCGAGTGATTCAAGCTCGAAACCAAGCAATATCCGGTTTGAAAGCAGCCAGTAACGCACCAGACAGCGACGCAGCCATTAGCCAATTAGCACAAGCAGAAGGCATGTTACAAAATGCATTAGGCAAGTTAAATGTGGTTGTAGAAGCGTACCCAGAACTGAAAGCCAACGAAACCATGACCCAGTTGCAAGAAGAGCTGACCAGCACAGAGAATAAGGTCGCTTTTGCTCGCCAAGCTTTCAATGATGCAGTTACCAGCTATAACACTTACAAACAGACTTTCCCACCCGTTCTTTTTGCCAATATGTTTGGCTTCCAAGACGGTAAGCTGCTGGAGTTTGCAGACAGCGAAGCAATCCAAGAAGCGCCAAAGGTTGAGTTCTAATGGATTTCTTTGACCATCAAGATACCGCACGTCAACGTACCGGGCTTTTGGTGTTTCTGTTTTCCTTAGCAGTATTAATCATCACTGGTTTGGTCAGCGTACTGTCGATTGCCATTTATTACGGGGTCACTGGTGAGCCGTTTGATCAACGAACCGCTATCACCTACACCTTGCTATGCTTTGGGGGCGTAGCCCTGATTGTCGCAATCAGTTCGATGTTCCGCTTATCTGAGCTTTCTTCTAATGGCGGACGCGGCGTTGCCGAAAGTATTGGGGGTAAGCTCATTTCCTCGAATACAACTGACACAAAACACCGTCAATTACTTAATGTGGTTGAGGAGATGGCAATTGCATCTGGTATTCCCGTCCCTCCTGTTTATGTAATGCAGGAAGAGCGAGGTATCAACGCATTTGCCGCAGGCATGAGTATTGATGATGCCGTCATTGGTGTTACACAAGGCGCGCTTGACAGCTTTTCCCGAGATGAGCTGCAAGGCGTCATTGCTCACGAATTCAGCCATGTGTTAAATGGCGATATGCGATTGAATACACGCTTAATAGGCGTCTTGTTCGGCATTACTTGTATTGCGCATTTGGGTCACTTGGTTCTCGACAATACACACAACACTAGCCGCTCATCAAGAAGCTCCTCCGATTCTGATAAAGGCTTTGCTGTCATCATGTTTGTCGCGATTGTATGTTTAGTGCTTGGTTGGGTTGGTACTTTATTTGGCTCAATGATCAAAGCAGCTATTTCACGACAACGTGAGTTCTTAGCGGACGCGAGTGCGGTTCAGTTTACTCGTAATGACCAAGGCATTTCAGGTGCTCTAAAGAAGATTGGCGGTCACGCATCTGGATCTAGCTTAAATGCACAAGCGAGCAGCCAAATGAGCCACATGATGTTTGGGCAAAGCAGTTTGTCTGGCTTCACCGGCTTCTTCGCTACTCACCCACCTCTGGAAGAGCGAATCCGTCGCATCGAACCTAACTGGGACGGCAGCTTTTTACACAGAAGTCAGAACCACGCTTCAGCGTTTGGAAATGAACAAGTCAGTGGGTTTTCGTCCGATGCCGACTTTGGTTATACGCACCTTGAAACTCAAGTTGAAACACAAACTTCTTCAGAGCTAAGTGAAACGGGTAAACTGCTTATCAGCCAATTGCCCCAAGACTTGGTAGACATTGCGCGTGAACCCTACAGTTCGCGCTTTATTGCATTGCTTCTGATCTTTGATGGTAGTGATGTGCAACGTGAGATGATTAAAGGTCATATTCCAATGGTCTCGCACGCAAAGCTGTTACCGTGGCTGGATTACGATTTGCCCCTACATTTGAGGCTTCCTCTACTAGAGCTCGCTCTCCCTGCGCTTAAATCGATAAGTGAAGGTCAGAAAAGTAGACTTTGCCAAGTGTTGCGTGAATTGTCTCAAACCGATAATCATTACTCACTAGGTGAATGGTGCGTCATTAACTTGTTAGAAAAGCAGCTTATTGCGCCATTTGGTTCTACTCGCCAGAACAAAACCTTTAAGCAACTCAAAGAAAGCATTTACTGGTTACTACGTGAATTGGCATGGGTCACCCATTCAGAGCACGAAGGCGCGCAGCGAGCATTCAACGCTTCGCTCAAATCGCTAGGGTTTGCAGAAACCACGCTAGTAGAACCAAATAACGACTGGCGCTTAAGTCGCGCAGCACTGGAGTTGTTGCTGCAACTTAAGCCACTTCAACGACGCCAGTTTGTTAAGGCGTGTCGTTTGGCTATTGAGTCTGACGGCAAGATTACCGTCGCAGAAGGCGAATTGTATCGAGTGATAGCATGCTTCTTAGAAGTGCCAGAACCGCCACTGACTGTGACGCTTTAACGGCACAAAGTAAAACGCCAGCAATGAATGCTGGCGTTTTATATTCGTAAACGGTTTTACGCTGTCGCGGCTCTAAAGCGCTCTGGAATCTTAGTAATGCTTTGACGGTAGCTGAACCACAAGTAGGTTACCGCTAACGAGAAGAACAAGTAAGACAAAGCAAACACGATTGGAGAAGTAATCAACTCAGCTGACATCCCCCACATTACACCAACTACGGTAATCGTCAGCTTAGACAACATGCCACAGATCAATAGGAACAAAGCAAGCTGTGGGAAGCGGGAGCTACGGAATGCGAAGAAGTAGCAACTGCCAACGGCAAGTGATGCAATAGACAAACCTAGCATGAATGAATGGATGTGATCTGCTGATGCAACACCTGCAGAAACAGAAGCCATAAGTAATAGGAACAATTTCATAAGTCACCTCACTACAAGTAGAGAAAAGCATCCTTTCATTAATGAAAACTCATTTTGCGCCCTATTTTGCTTATCTATTTAGCAATTACAAGCACAATTTTTGTTCAATTTATGTTCACTGCATCCTTCCGAATTAAGTTATTACAAGCAGTTAACATTCTCTAATTTATAAACCCTTTAGTTCCTGCACTTACAGAAAACAGTCTCTATTTTGCCCACTTTTGTTACAGAACATTAACACTAAAATATTTTGAAACTTTTTGCTTAAACTGTGAGCCAAACACTCAGCTTCACGCTATCCACCTTGTTTCACTTAGGATCTCACTACCAAACCAGCGATTCTTTACGTTAGATCAACATTTTCTTCATATATAAAACCATCCCATTACAAACATTTTTAATGCTTCAAATTATTTTTAGTGACAGGGGTAAAAAGAGATTCCAATCACACATTTATTGGTTATAATCCGCGCTCATTACGTTATGCGTTGAAAAACGCAAACTTATTTTGAGCAAACCTTATCTTTAAACCGACCCCTCTTTGGTATTTGCCTAGGGGTATTACTGAGAACAAAAATGAGCAAGATTGATAAAGCTATGCGCATCCTGTTAGCAGGATTCTGTATCAACCTTTGTCTTGGCATCCTGTATGCTTGGAGTGTATTCAACAAAGCACTAGTGACAGAGTCAGGCTGGAGCGCAGCAGAAGCATCTGCACCTTACGCGACTGCAACTATTACTTTCTCTATCTGTCTTCTTGTTGCAGGTATTCTTCAAGACCGTATGGGCCCACGTTTGATCCTTATCCTAGGTACTGTTCTTACAGGTTTAGGCATGATTGCGTCTGGTTTTGTTAACTCGCCTCTAATGCTGAACATCACTTTCGGTGTGATCACTGGCGCAGGTATCGGTTTTGGTTACGCGTGTCTTTCTCCTTCAGCAATGAAGTGGTTCCACGCATCTAAGAAAGGTATGGTTAACGGCATCATCGCAGCAGGTTTCGGTCTAGCAGCTATCTACCTAGCTCCTGTGACTTCTGCGCTGATCGACAGCATGGGCATTCAAACAAGCTTCCTAGTTCTTGGTTTTGGTATCCTTGCTATCGCTGTTCCTCTAGCAGCAACAATCAACAACCCACCAGCGGATTACACGCCAGCAGAGCCTAAAGTAAAAGAAGGTCAAGCACCGAAGGTTGTTAAGAAGTCTGACGACCTAACGTGGAAAGCAATGCTTAAAACGCCACAGTTCTACTCTCTATGGATCATGTACGCGTTCGCAGCTTCTGTTGGTCTAATGATCATCGGTAACATCACTACTATCGCAAGTGTTCAAGCGAACCTACCAAACGCAGTTTACCTAGCGTCTATCCTTGCGGTATTTAACTCAGGCGGTCGTGTAGCAGCAGGTATGCTTGCAGACAAGATCGGCGGCGTACGCACTCTTCTTCTAGCGTTCGTTCTACAGGGCATCAACATGGTTCTGTTCGCAACGTTCAAGACTGAGTTCACGCTGATCATCGGTACAGCAATCGCGGCAGTAGGTTACGGTACGCTTCTAGCAGTATTCCCTACTCTAACGGCTGAATTCTATGGTCTGAAGAACTACGGCACTAACTACGGCGTGCTATACACAGCATGGGGTATCGGTGGTGCAATCGGTGCTGCTGTTGTTGGCTTCTCGATGACAAATGGCGAAGGCTACACACTGGCTTACACAGTATCAGCAGCAATGATGGCGGTATGTATCGTACTAGCGTTCATCACTAAGCCACTGACTGAAGCAAAAGTAGCACAACTGAAAAACGCTTAATCGCCAGTCCAGCTCTATTTATCTAATAGATCTGCAGAAATTGATTCGAAAAAGGCTTAACCTATGGGTTAAGCCTTTTTTATTGTTAGTTGGTTATGGAAAACACGGTCGAACTCGCCCCAGATTACTATCTCAATAACTTCTTTAAACTCACGCAGCACGCCACCGAGTGGTACTGTGATTTGCTCACTTCAGAAGAGCATCTGTGGTTATCAGTTTTTGAAAGCTTATCCAAACCCGCTCAATGTCTTCTCGTACGCTTGTACAGTCGCAACGGCTGTTGGTTTCGTAGCGACAAACTCAACTATCAAGAAATCGAGAATATCGAGTCGGCTTTGGGTGAATTGGCTGGTCATGATTTTGTCTCGCTATCCCCTGACCTAACGACGCAAGAATTAGCGGCGAATCTACTGACCAAGCCAGAGATCGTCACGCTCTATCCTGAGTATCCTAAATCCCTCAAGAAAGAGGCATTAGTGGCATGCCTGAGTGAAGAACGTTTCGAGCTATTTGAGGCTCTGGATTTCACGGTGATTAAGCTTAACTCCGCACAGATGATTGATGTTTTGCTGACGCTGTTTTTTGCTAATACCCATCAAGACCTCAGCCAGTTCGTGCTCGACGATTTAGGTTTACACCAATTCGAACAATACCAGTTAAGTAAAGCGCGTCGATTCTTCGAGAGTAGAGGGCAATTCGATCGGCTTATTGAACTCAGCCAACTCTCCAACCTTTATTGGCAATGCGACAGAAAACAAAAAGCGAATCTCGATATTCTTATCGAAGCGATGCCAGAAAAGGTTGAACATCGCTACGTCGACCGTAAACGTGAGCACATGATTAACGACATTGCACGAGATTACGAACGCATAAACGAACTTGAGATGGCAATTGCGCTGTTTGAGAAGACCACACTCGCGCCAAGCCGAGAGCGTTGTGCTCGCATCTACGACAAGCTAGAACAAAACGATTTATTTAGTGACATTGTCACGGATATGCTCGCTGACCCTATTGATATCTCTGAGTTTGAGGTGGCACAGAAGCTCGAACAACGCGTTAAACGTAAACAAGGCTTGAAAGTCCCGAGAGCCACCAAGCCAAAATGCAGCGAATACCACATCGAATTAGATCTATCCCAGCAACGTGTGGAGCTGGCAACCAAAGCGCATTTCGAAAGTTTAGGTTGGACCGTCTTCTATTCCGAAAATACCTTACTCAACAGCTTGTTAGGATTAACCTTGTGGGATGCGAATTTTGCGCCAATAGAAGGTGCATTCATTAACGCTTATCAACATCAACCATTGGATTTGTATCACGCCGATTTTGCCGATAAAAGAAAGCAGCTTATCGACAATGCGCTTGAGCAAGTTCAACAAGGGAATACACAGGCTTTGTTTAATACATACCGAGATAAAATTGGTATCAGTAATCCCTTCGTCAGTTGGGCATATGTGAACGAAGAGTTGTTATCCCTTGCTCTTGAACACATCCCTAATGCCCTGTTGGTCGAACTGTTTAACGTGCAGTTAAGCGACCTAAAACTCTATCGAAACGGTATGCCGGATTTGATTGCATTTAAAGATGGGAAGTTTGAATGGATAGAAGTGAAAGGTCCGGGCGATAAACTCCAAGATAACCAATGGCGTTGGATCAAGGAGTTCAATCGCCTCAATGTGCCGTTCTCAGTCTGTTATGTAACGGCACAAGGTTAAGAAAAGAGCCAGAATGGTCTTAGCTACTTACTTTGGCGTTCTTCTGCCCTTTCTTCTCTTTCAATTGATCAATCACGTAGCTTGGTGCGACTTTCTCTAGTTCGCCCAAGCACTCATCTGTTTTCGGGTTGTCGTAACGAACATAAATGTCGCAAACCGCATAAAGCTGTTCCGGCGCACCAGAAATCAAATACGCTTGCTCAAAAGACTTCACCGATATGTCTAGGTTGTAGTCTTCTTGCAGTACGCCATTGAGATACCAGTAGTAGCTGTTATCTTTCGCCATGTTGGCCGCTTTTTCGATTTCTGTCGCTGCATTCTTCTTCTCATCCAAACGCACCAGCGTCAGCGCTTTCGAGTAATGCAAAGACGCATTATCAGGATGAAGTTTGATCGCAGAATCCAACGTCTTGACCGCATCGGCATCGCGTTGCTGCGCTCGGTAGTTGTCGGCCAAGCTTAACCAAATTTGTGGATTTTCAGGCTGATTGGTCACCAAAGCTTGATAGATTTTATCCGCTTTATCCCATTCATGGTGCCAACGATAGACATCCGCTAACAACAGTTTGGAGCCGTCGTCTTTCTTGTGCTCTAAGTAGCTGATCAGTTCAGCAACCGGAGCTTCAAGCGTTTGCTGTTGCTCGCTGCTCACGTTAGAAAAGTCACGCACTAAGTTGGTCGCAGCAGTAATACGGACCATAGCCTCTGGATCACTCAACAGTGGCTCAATCATGCGCCAGCGATGTTCAATCGTGTAAGGTTCTGCTCCCACAATCGCGGCCTCACGAACCGCTGGGTCTTGGTCTTGAAGGCTGCGTGCAACCGCCACTAGCGCGTTTTGACTTGGGTACTTCGCCAGCTCATGCAACGCTTCAATGCGCTTTTCTACTGGCTGTTTCACGTCTTGAGCTTGATAAGACCACTTCGCAACCACTTGCTGTGGCGACATCTGTGCTGAATGGGTTTCCTCAGCACTTGTTACGCTCGCAGAAGAAACTTGGTCCGGTGCTAGCAAGGTTTCATCCTGCGCGGCAACAGATTGGCTTACGGTGACGCCTAGAGCGATGGCTAATAACGTTTTTGAGAATGTCATATCAATCCCTTAAAATTTGGTTTCGAATACAGGACGCTTCGCCGCTTGTTGGCGTAAAACGGCATCACTGTATTTGCCATGTGCCACAGGGTTACCCGTTGCACGAAGAATGTATGCCATTGCCTTATCAGCATGAGAGAAGAACTTTTTCCAACCTGCACACAGGTAGTTCAACCCAGGTTCACCGTCTTTGGTGCGAATGAAACGGTTTTTCGGACACTCGCCGTAGCAAGCGAATTGGTAATCACACTGTTGGCACTGCTTGGTTAGCGAGCGAGTCTTGGCAAAGCCAAACTTTTGCTGCTCAGGACCATACGCCAACGTGTCTAATTTTTCGTGGTGGATGTTGCCAATCTTGTATTCTGGGTAAACGTAATGGTCACAAGCAAAAACATCGCCGTTTGGTTCCATTGCCAAGCCTTTACCGCAGATTTCACCGAGTGTACAAAGCGGGTTTCTGCGACCCATCCACGCCTCGACACTCGCTTCAAAGTATTGAACGAAGACTTTACCAATGTCGTTTTGTACCCACTCATCGAAAATAGCGATAAGGAAGTTACCCCAAGCCTCGTCCGCGACACACCAAGATTCAACGACCGAGTCTTTGTGACCAGGAATAAGACGCTTGTCGCCTTGTTTCAACTGCTCTTGCGGCTCCCATGTTTGAGGTGCGGTAGTACGGAACGTTTTTTGTTCCACGATGGGAATAAACTGCATTTGAGGAGAGCGAACTTCATCACGTAGGAATCGGTACACTTCAAGTGGGTTACGGCTCGTTAGGTTATTCACACAAGTCAGTGTCGCGAACTTTACTTCATGAGCGTGCAAAAGCTCCACAGCGTTCATCACTTGCTTGAACGTGCCTCGCCCTGCTCGGTTGGTACGGTAAGCATTGTGTAACATCTCTGGTCCATCGATACTCAAGCCGACCAAAAAATTATTCGCTTTTAGAAATGCACACCAGTCATCGTTCAGCAACGTACCGTTGGTTTGCAAATCGTTGGAAATTATCACACCTTCAGGCTTGTACTTCGCTTGAAACTCAACAATTTTCTTGAAGTAATCCAAACCCAACATCGTTGGTTCACCACCCTGCCAAGAGAAGATGATTTCTGGTGTGTTTTGCCCTTCAATGTATTGGCGAATGTAAGTTTCAAGTGTTGCTTCATCCATTACTGGCGTGCAGCCTTTTTTATACTCAAGTAAGTCCTGCTTGCTGAGATAGTAACAGTACGTACAGTCTATGTTACATGCCGCACCAATTGGCTTTGCCATCACATGTAAACGCTTAGACGCTTTACCATTGAACTGAGGACCTTGAGTAATATGCATGAGTCACCTTTAGCGTAATGAAAGTTAAGATGATACGACCATAACAACGCCATTTTCACCTTGATGACCTAATCATAAATCTCATTAATACAAGAGGCTTGTTATACCGTTTATAACCTTTTTTCATAGCGTTTATTGCTAATCTTCATCATGACTTTTTTGGCGAGAAACTATTGATGAAATCATTTAAAAGCAAATCGTTAACCGCATTTTCTATTCTATCATTCAGCGTATTAATGAGTGGCTGTGCGACTCAATCACCGCACCCTATCACGCTCAACATTGATCAAGATATGGTGTTGGTTGAGGGCGGTTCATTTGTCATGGGATCGGACAGCGACTCCGCCAAGAAGGCAGAAACCCCTGCACGCGAAGTGAGCGTAGATGGCTTCTATATTTCCAAATTCGAGGTCACTCAAGAGTTGTTTGAATCTGTGATGGGTTCTTCAATGAGTTACTTCCAAGGTGCAGACATCCCAGTTAACAACTTGAGCTGGCAGCAGGCGAATTACTTCATCGAGAAGTTGAACGAGCTGACCGGTGAAAGCTACCGCTTGCCGACAGAAGCGGAATGGGAGTTTGCCGCAAAAGGGGGTAACAAGAGCCAAGGTTTCACTTACGCAGGTTCAAACAACATTGCTGATGTGGCGTGGTATGCCGACAACTCCAAAAACCAAGCTCATCCCGTTGGTCAAAAACAACCTAATGAACTTGGTCTGTATGACATGACAGGTAACGTTGGTGAGTTCGTGATCGACGCGTATGACGATACTTTCTACCGCTATGGCCCAACCGAGAATCCAAACAACGCTAAAGATGAAAAAGCCGGCCTAGCACACAAGTCCGTGCGAGTCGGCAGCTTTGCTTATGATTCTGATGAATCAGAGAATTTCCGTCGTGATTTCGCTAGCCAGTCTATAATTATGTCGGACATGGGACTTCGCCTTGCTAAAGATGCTGATTAAGCACGATTACGCATGAGAAGCGACGTTACTGCCCCTTTGCGAGTTCTTAACAAGTAATTACGTCTATGGTTAGGGAAAGAGGCTAAACCCGCGTTGTTCTTCTCTATACCCAAGTAACCTCGAGATGCGAAGTTCAGCGAAAGTGACTTGGGTAGATATTTCACCTCGAATGTACTCGAACAATACATACAAACTTAGGTAAATAATAATATGAACAAGAAACACATCTGCGCCCTAGCTGTCTTATCTGGCTTATCTTTTTCTGCGATGGCACTAGACTGCGATCCAAACTTATTACCATCATGGAAAGATGGCGACAGCAAAATGGCTATTGTGAACTATGTTGACCAATCGATGGATACAACCAAGTCGACGTTCATTCCTGAACAAGACCGTATCGCGGTATTCGACAATGACGGTACCTTATGGTCGGAAAAACCATTCTACTTCCAACTGGCTTATGCGCTAGACGAAGTGAAACTCATGGCAAAAGACCACCCAGAATGGAAGACAAAAGAGCCGTTCAAATCCGTATTGAATGATGACATCGAAAGCGTCTTTAAGGGTGGTGAAAAAGCGCTACTTGAGATCGTAAAAGTCACCCACAGTGGCATGACAGTAGAAGAATACCAACAGAAAGTTTCTGAGTGGTTGAAAGCCGCAAAAGATCCGCGTTTTGGCAAAGCTTACACAGAGCTGACTTATAAGCCGATGCGTGAAATGGTGACCTACCTGCAAGAACACGGCTTTAAAACTTACATTGTTTCCGGCGGTGGCGTGGACTTTATGCGTGTTTGGGCACCAGAGGTTTACGGCATTCCAGAACAACAAATCATTGGTAGTGCACTGAAATACAAGTACGACTACAACGACGGTAAGCCAACCGTCACTAAGCTAGATGAGATCCTGACCATTGATGACAAAGCGGGCAAAGTTGAAAATATTCAACAAATCATTGGTAAGAAACCAGTACTCGCTATTGGTAACTCAGATGGTGACCACGCAATGATGCAATGGGCAACAAGCCAACCAAACTCTATGGCAATGATCGTTCATCACACTGATGAAGATCGCGAGTGGAAGTACGACCGTAAATCGAGTGTGGGGCACTTAGACAAAGCGATGGATGAGGCCAACCAACGTGATAACTGGCACCTGATCGACATGAAAAATGAGTGGTGTACGGTTTACTAAATACGCCTTTGTAGATGAGAGACTCCCCTTCATGGGGAGTTTTTTATTTATTTTCAAACGTTAGGCTTTTCTTCACGATCACTTCACGACTCTTCACACACAATGCCTCTCATCAAAACGAAGAGGTAAAACAAAAATGACAAGAACACTCCTGACAATCCTAGCGGCAAGCTCTTTCTCTGTTGCAGCAGCGCCCTATGTAGGTTTGGAATATGGATTCGGCACGACTGACCACGATTTTGAGACATCTTTTGACGCTGACGGTGTGAATCTAAACCCTGAATTGGAAGACGGTATTTTTGGTGGCTTTGTTGGCTACTCTATCAACGACTCTTGGGCAGTAGAACTGGGTTACAACCAATTTGAACTAGAAGATAGCCGTTCAAAGAGCCTAGGCATCCAGAACATTGATGGAAAAGACTACCACCGCGAAATGGAATGGGATTCATCCATCAAGGCAAAACAAATCACGCTTGCTCCTGTGTTTAGCTACGCATTAAACGATAAATGGACTACCAAAGTAAAAGCGGGTCTGAGCTACACACAATACGAATCGAAAGCCGGTAAGTACGAAGAGCACGAACTGGTTTCAAATGACGATGTGGAAATGAGCAAAACCCTTTTCCACAGCACAGAAAAGAATAACGAGTTGGGTGCCGTCTTCTCTGTTGGTGCGGAATACAAAATCTTCCCTCAATTGACCATCGGCGCAAACGCGAAGTACCAACTTGATAGCTACGCAAACACAGCATCGATTAACGTAGGTTCAACCTACTACTTTTAATATAGGAAGCCTCTAGCATGAAGAAACTGATCTTAGCTACCACACTCGTTCTTTTATCAGGCTCTGCGTTGGCCGCTTTTACTGGCCCAACGACATCAGCCATTAATACCGTCAAAGAAGCGCAGAATGCCGCTGACGATAGTTTTGTTCTGTTAACGGGGAACATTGTCCAAGCCTTAGGTGACGAGACTTACTTGTTTAAGGATGAGACGGGCGAAATCCAAGTTGAAATCGACAACGAAGATTGGATGGGCCAAGACGTATCACCACAAGATAAGGTCGCGATTCGTGGTGAAGTTGATTCAGAGTGGACAACAATGCAAATCGACGTTGATACTATCCAAAAAATCTAAGCTCTCCGCGCTAATAACGACAAAGCCACCTCACTTAGGTGGCTTTTGTGTATAAGTTTAAATTTATTATGAATCGACACATAAGCAAGGGCAATTCGGTGGAAGTACCAAGTTGATGCTTCTAGCTTGCACATCAAAACGAATTTTACTCGAGCGGTAAGGCTCACCATCTAAGTTGAGCGGCAACAACTTAGGAAAATCGATTTCCAACCAACTTGCCTGAGTGTGTTTAACGAATTGCCCTAGTTCGGTGGGATTTTGAATTTCCTGAATGACTTGCGGCAATTCATGAGGCAGAAATGGGTGAACGAGAGTGATGTCCATAACACCGTCGTCAATGAATGCATTTGGGGCGAGCTCTTGCCCTCCGCCAGCCAAACGACTGTTACAGAATGCACCAACTAGGATTTCCCCATTATAGCTGCCTTGTTTTATCGTGACCGTACCATCGTAGGGTTTAAAACCGAGCGCTTTTACCAAGCCCGTCAATGTGTACGCACCGCCCCCAAGAAAGTTCTTCAGCTCTACGGGCGTCTCTGCGGTAATTTCTGCACCAAACCCTGCAGCGGCAACATTCATAAAATAACGATCATTGGCTTTTACGCTATCGACTGCCACAGCATCACCGTTTATCGCCAGCGCTAATGATTCGCGAATCGTCGTGGGAATTTGCGTCGCCGTCGCAAAGTCATTCGCGGTTCCCATCGGGATAATCGCCAGCTCAGGCCGGCGATCTACTTCGATTTGGTTTAATGCCGTTACCGCTTCATTAACAGTGCCATCGCCACCAGCCACAACAATACGCTTAACGCCTTCATTGACCGCTTCTCGGACCAAACGCGCCATATCTTGAGATTCCCATGTCACGCGAACTTGAACATCTACACCCTGCTCCCGCATGCGGAAGATCTCGTTGCGCAACTCTGGAGTACCCGCTTTTTTACCATTTAAAATGGCACGTATTGCCTTCATACTTACTCCTCGTTATCGAATCGCTTTACCCGCTTGTTTGATTTGCGTTCTTAACCATTGGTGGGCGCTTTCATTGCTACGACTCGAATGCCAAATTGCACAAAGATCATGCTCACTGTCACTAAATGGCAGCGGGACCGCTTTGATATTATAGGTTTTAGAAAAATGGTTGATGGTCGAAAACGGTAACATTCCGATGTACTCACTCCCATCGATCACTGGCAACATTTCCATTGCCCCTGCGGCGCGATAAACAATATTGCGACTCGCCAAGTCTTCAATGTCTTCTCCCGTCAACAAACTGTTTCTAGCATGCCAACGAGACACCACAACGTGCTCTTCTGCCAAAAATTGCTTCACCGTACATGTATCTTGAATTCTGGGGTGCTCAGCATTGCATACCACCATCAAACGCTCGGAAAAAATCGGTTCCATTTTCAGTACGGTGCGCCCGCGAGGCGGAAGATCAATGATCAAGTCATAGCGCTGTAGGCGCAGGTCACTCTCATAATCTTCAGTAAAAAGTGGGTGAACTTCGAGCGTAATTTTTGGGGCATGCTCTCGAATCTGGCGCATTAATTGTGGCATCAACTCATAACTGGCTACCGAAACACAAGCGATCGAGAAAATACGATTAGAAACTTTAGGATCGAAACTACTTGAGGCGGAGAGTGTAGAAGTGAAGTTTTTTAGCGCTGCTACCATGGCTGGATAAATATCCATCGCGAAACTGGTCGGCTCAACGCCAGAATTACTGCGGTGGAACAACGGCTCATCATAGATATCACGCAAGCGTGCAAGGGCCTTGCTCACAGCGGGTTGGCTTATATCTAATCGAGCAGCAGCCTTAGATAGGTTCTGCTCTTCATAGATTGCCACAAAAATGGGGATGAGATTTAAATCAGTACTTTTCATTTCGCCAACATAAAACGGGGAGTTAGTTTTATTTTAGCTAACAGTCTGATCTGAAACGAGTCAAAGCACTGGATTTGAGCGTTTATGCATGTTTTCGACAGTTTTGACCCTCCACTGACGAAGACAATTCTGAAAACCGCTCAAGATTTTCCTAGATACGGCGTGAGAAACGCGCTGGCCGCTTCGCCACACAAACCGACCTCGACGTCGACACCACCAGCCTTGAGCATATCGATACCACGACCTGCATTGCGAGGGTCAGGGTCTAACATGGCAACCACAACTTTCTGGATACCACAATTAACGAGTGTCGCAGCACAAGCTGGCGTTCGCCCAACAAAAGAACAAGGCTCTAATGTCACATATGCCGTTACTTCGCTCAAGTCACCTTGATAAGCCTTTAACGCTTCAACTTCAGCATGGTTACCACCAATCGCTTGAGTGTACCCCTCTGACACAATCTGACCGTCTTTCACGAGTACACAGCCGACAGGTGGGTTTGGTTGACAAGCAGGCAACGCGTTGCGAGACACTTCCAACGCGCGAAGCATAAATTGTTGGCTCATTTGATGTTGATTCTCAATATTCAAAATTTGGGTGATGGATTCTAACGCCAGCATGCTTTCCTCGCTATATAAAAGTGTTTGCAATATTGATACGTTTTGTCTCATCAAACAATTCACTCTCCTCCCTTTTTCCATAAAAAACGGGGCGAACCGAAGTTGCCCCGCTTTAATTAGACCCAATGAAGTCAACCTCCTGAACGACGAGTTGACTTGGGTACTCACTCTTCAGACCGCATTCCGAAGTGTTGGCTAACGAATTCTCATCGTCAGTTCAACTGCACGAAGTTGTGCCAATGCCTTGTTCAACTCCATGTGTGCCTGTGCAAAGCTGATGTCGTCCATGTGCGCACGAATATTTTCTTCCGCCGCTCTGCGGGCTTCTTCCGCCCTAGCTTTATCAATATCCTTACCGTGTAACGCGGTGTCAGCAAGCAGCGTAACGACATCCGGTTGAACTTCAACTAGCCCACCAGAAACGTATAAGATCTCTTCTGGTTTCGATAAATCCCCCGAAATGCGAGCAACGCCTGGCTTGATTTTACTGATCAATGGAGAATGGCCCGGACGAATACCGAGTTCACCATCCGCACCAGCGACGGCAAGTGCATGGGCCGGACCAGAGTAGAGAGTACCTTCTGCACTCACCACATTCAGTTGAAACGTACTTTGGGTAACCGCAATGGCCATAGTGCCTCCCGCGCTTTACAGTTTGTTCGCTTTTTCAAGCACTTCATCAATGCTGCCGCAATACATAAACGCTTGCTCAGGTATATCGTCGTATTCACCCGCTAACAACCCCTTAAAGCCGCGAATTGTATCGGCAAGAGAAACGTAAACACCTGGGTCGCCAGTAAATACCTCTGCTACGTGGTATGGCTGAGTAAGGAAACGTTCAATCTTACGAGCACGTGATACCACTTGTTTGTCGTCTTCAGACAGTTCATCCATGCCTAAAATGGCGATGATGTCTTTCAATTCTTTGTAGCGTTGTAATGTCTGCTGCACACCACGAGCGATGTCGTAATGCTCTTGACCTACTACTAATGGGTCCAATTGACGAGACGTCGAATCTAACGGGTCAATCGCTGGGTACAAGCCCATTGCCGCGATGTTTCGGTTAAGTACCACCGTCGCATCCAAGTGCGCAAATGTGGTTGCAGGAGACGGGTCAGTCAAGTCATCCGCAGGCACATAAACCGCTTGGATAGAGGTGATAGACCCATTCTTGGTTGAGGTAATGCGCTCTTGAAGCACACCCATTTCTTCTGCGAGTGTCGGTTGATAACCTACCGCAGATGGCATACGACCAAGCAATGCAGAAACTTCTGTACCAGCCAACGTATAACGGTAAATATTATCCACGAACAACAGTACGTCACGGCCTTCATCACGAAAACGCTCTGCGATGGTCAAGCCTGTTAGCGCAACGCGTAGACGGTTACCCGGTGGCTCGTTCATCTGACCGTAAACCATGGCTACTTTGTCCAGAACACCCGCTTCCTTCATTTCATAGTAGAAGTCATTACCCTCACGAGTTCGCTCACCAACCCCGGTAAAAACCGACAAACCTGAGTGAGCTTTTGCAATGTTATTGATAAGCTCCATCATGTTTACAGTCTTACCAACACCTGCACCACCAAACAGACCGATTTTACCGCCTTTCGCGAACGGGCAAATCAAATCGATAACTTTAACACCCGTTTCGAGCAACTCAGTGCTACTTGATTGTTCTTCATAGCTCGGTGCTTCACGGTGAATCTCGTAGGTCACTTGCTCGCCAATAGGACCACACTCATCGATTGGATGACCCAACACGTTCATGATACGACCTAGGGTTTCTTCACCAACAGGAACCGTGATCGGATGGCCTGTTGATTCGACTTCCAGCCCACGTTTAAGGCCGTCAGAAGACCCCATTGCGATACAGCGAACCACACCGCCGCCCAACTGTTGCTGCACTTCCAGCATCAGTGAGCCGTTGCTGCCATCGTTTACTTTCAGTGCATCGTAGACTTTCGGGCCTTCACCTTGTTCGAACTCGACATCTACCACCGCACCGATGACTTTGACGATTTTGCCAATACTCATAATCTAAACCTCAAATTCTCTCTCTAAACCGCTTGCGCGCCGGATACAATTTCACTCAACTCTTGAGTAATCGCCGCTTGGCGCGCTTTGTTGTAAACCAGTTGTAGGTCTTCAATAAGTTGCGCTGCGTTATCAGTCGCGGCTGACATTGCCATCATCCGCGCGGCTTGCTCACAAGCGATGCTCTCAACCACACCCTGATAAACCAGCGATTCGACATAACGTTGAATCAAGTGGTCGAGAATGTCTTGAGGAGACTGCTCGTAGAGGTAATCCCAACGAGCTTCTTTATCACGTGAAATGTCTTCTTTCGGGAACGGCAGCATTTGCAGTACCGTTGGCTTTTGCACCATGGTGTTTACAAACTGGTTGTAAACGAGGAACAAGCGGTCGATTTTGCCTTCGGAGTAGTGCTCCATCATGGCGTTAACCGCGCCCAACATGTCTTCTAGTTTTGGTGCATCACCAAGGCCAGAAGTTTGCGCCATTACTTTCCCGAGGGACTGGAAAAAGCTGATTGCTTTCGAACCGATGAGCGTCGTATCTACCTCAACGCCCTTCTCTTGCCAGCCTTGCATTTCTGCCAATACTTTTTTGAACAAGTTACTGTTCAGGCCACCACACAAACCCCGATCGGATGAGATGATGATGTAAGCCACTCGCTTCACTTCGCGTTCTTGAAGGAAAGGATGACTGTACTCCAGCGTACCGGACGAGACGTGACCGATAACCTTACGCATGTTCTCCGCGTAAGGACGGGACGCCTGCATGTTCTCCTGCACTTTGCGCATCTTGCTGGCGGCGACCATTTGCATTGCACTCGTAATTTTTTGCGTGCTACTCACGCTAGCAATTTTGGTGCGAATCTCTTTGGTATTTGCCATAACGGACTCCTGTTAGTGGTCCTACGATTGCAGCGCAGTGAACTCTGTCAGCAAGCTGTTCAATTCACTCTCAATCTCATCGTTGTAATCACCAGTTTGGTTGATTTTATCGAGTAGTGGTTGTGCGTTAGTTCGACCAAATGCCATCAGCTCTTCTTCATAACGAGACACTTGATTTAGTGCCACATCATTGAGGAAACCTTTCTCTGCAGCAAAAATCGCCAACGCTTGCTCTGCGACCGTCATTGGTGCGTATTGTTTTTGCTTCATGAGTTCAGTGACTTTCTCACCGTGGTCAAGCTGACGACGTGTCGCTTCATCTAGGTCAGAAGAGAACTGAGCAAATGCGGCCAATTCACGGTATTGCGCCAACGCGGTACGAATACCACCCGACAGCTTCTTGATCACTTTGGTTTGCGCTGCACCACCTACACGAGATACCGAAATACCTGGATCAACCGCTGGGCGTAAGCCTGAGTTGAATAGCTGAGTCTGTAGGAAGATTTGACCATCAGTAATCGAGATTACGTTGGTTGGTACGAACGCCGATACGTCACCCGCTTGGGTTTCGATGATTGGCAGTGCGGTTAGAGAACCTGTTTTGCCTTTTACTTCACCGTTAGTGAATCGCTCAACGTATTCTTCGTTAACACGTGCTGCACGTTCTAATAGGCGTGAGTGGAGGTAGAAAACATCACCCGGGAAGGCTTCACGACCTGGTGGACGTTTTAGGAGTAGTGAGATTTGACGGTAAGCCACCGCCTGTTTTGATAGATCATCATAGACAATCAGCGCATCTTCACCACGGTCACGGAAGTATTCGCCCATGGTACAACCTGCGTATGGCGCTAGGTATTGCAACGCTGCCGCTTCTGATGCTGACGCTACCACCACAATGGTGTTTTCTAGTGCGCCATGCTCTTCTAGTTTGCGAACTACGTTAGCAATGGTCGATGCTTTTTGACCAATTGCGACGTAAATACATTTAACGCCCAGTTCTTTTTGGTTGATGATGGCATCAATCGCCATCGCGGTTTTACCTGTCTGACGGTCACCGATGATCAACTCACGTTGACCACGACCGATTGGCACCATGGAGTCTACCGCTTTGTAACCAGTTTGGATTGGCTGGTCGACAGACTTACGGTCGATTACGCCTGGGGCAATGACTTCCACAGGGGCCATACGTTCAAACGATACAGTACCTTTGCCATCAATGGGCTGACCTAGCGTGTTCACTACACGACCTAGCAGACCGTTACCGACTGGCACTTCAAGAATACGACCCGTGCCTTTTACTTTCATCCCTTCAGATAGGTCCGCATAAGGCCCCATCACGACCGCGCCGACGGAATGACGTTCTAAGTTCAGTGCCAACGCAAAACGATTGTCTGGCAACTCTAACATCTCGCCTTGCATAACATCTGCAAGACCGTGAATTGTGATGATGCCGTCACTCACAGAGACGATAGTGCCTTCATTTCTCGCTTCACTTTCGAGGTTGAAGTTATCAATTCGCTCTCTGATTAATTCACTAATTTCATTTGAATTTAATTGCATTTCTATACCCCGTTACACATGTAGGTTGGTCGCCAATCGACTGAGATTGGTAAGAACACTGCCGTCATACACGGTCTGTCCTGCTGTGATTACCACACCACCTACAAGGGATGGATCCAGTTGTGTTTCTAACGTAATGGCTTTACCGTATTTTTCGGTTAATGCTTGTTTAAGCCTTGCCATTTGTTCCTCATCCAGAGGTTCTGAAGCACGCACTGTTACTGTCATGGTTCGCTCGTATTCGGCTTTCATTTCAAAGAACTGAACCGCCACTTCTCCCAGCGCTTTTAAACGCTTGCTCTCTTCCATAATGCGAAGAAAGTTCTCGAAACTTTGATTTAGCCATTCGCCACCAGCGTGAAGAATCAAATCCAGTAATGGCTGTTCCGAGCCTTCTTCACTGAGATCATCCAGAATCAGAAGTGTGTTTGGTTGTTCCATGATGACTTGAGTAATGGCAAACATCTGTTGCCAGTCATCCAAGCACTCTGCGTCACGAGCGTAATCAAACGCCGCTTTCGCGTAGGGTTGAGCCACTATTGTCAAATCGGACATGTGCCCTCCTACATTTCGTTGATGAAGCGGTTCACCAAGTCGCGGTTAGCCGAGCTATCCAGATTGCGATTTATCAGCTTACTGGCACTTTCAATCACCAGATCCGCCATTTCATCTTTCAACTCTTGGCGAACTTTGCTACGCTCGCTTTCCACTTCTGCTTTGCCTTCTGCGACAATGCGCGCTTTCTCTTGCTTTGCCAGTTCAACGGCGTCTGCAACCATTTGATCTTGACGTTGCTTACCTTGGTTGATGATGGCCTGAGCTTTAGAGCGAGCTTCTGTCAGTAGCGCTTCACCATTCGCTTTTGCCAGTTCCAACTCTTTTGCTGCTTTTTCAGTTTGTTCAAGACCTTGAGCAATTTCAGCACGACGCTCATCAATCAGTTTTACAAGTGGTGGCCAGACATATTTCATGCAAAGCCAAACGAAAATCACGAAGGAGATCGCCTGACCAAACATTGAGGCATTTAAGTTCATAGCACCCTCTCTTCTATAACGTTATGAAATTGATTAATTCGAATTACGCTACAGCGAAGATGATGTACAAACCGATACCCACACCAATCATTGGCACCGCGTCCACAAGACCCATCATGATGAAGAACTGAGTACGAAGCATTGGGGTTAAATCAGGTTGACGAGCGACCCCTTCAAGGTATTTACCTGCAAGGTTACCGATACCCGATGCGGCACCCGCTGCACCAAGACCAATCAGCAATGCACCCGCCACGTAAAGAACTGCGCTAACGATATCCATAACAACTCCTAGAATTGAATTTTTTAATTAAGAAATAAATTTTTTGATTTAGTGCTCTTCAACAGCCATTCCGAGGTAAACCACGGTCAGAACCATAAAAATAAATGCTTGAAGCACAACAATTAGTATGTGGAATAGTGCCCAAGGAACACTAAGTGCCCATTGCATCCACCATGGCATTAACGCAATTAGTATGAATATCATTTCACCTGCGTACATATTGCCAAATAATCGAAGACCTAAAGATATTGGTTTAGAAATTAATGTTACCAATTCAAGAACTAAGTTCACTGGGTATAACAGAGGATGAGAAAATGGTTGAGTAGTTAACTCTTTAATAAACCCTTTCACACCTTTGTTTTTAAACGTATAACCTAAAACCAAAATAAATACGCCTAATGCCATCGACATCGTAATATTGACGTCGGCTGAAGGTAAGTCACGGAAGTGCTCGACACCTACTGAACGAGTCAGCGCTGGAATCAAATCAACCGGCAACAAATCAACGGCATTCATTAATAATACCCAAACAAATATTGTCAGAGCTAAAGGGCCTATAATCTTGTCTTTAGCTAGAAATATTTCTTTTACGATATTATCGACGAACTCAAATACCATCTCGATCAAACACTGGAATCGCCCCGGAACTCCTTTCGTTCCTTTCGTCACCGCAAAGCGGAATGAAAGGATGAAAACAAGTCCCGTCAACCAAACCATGATCATGGAATCAAGGTTAATTCCAAACCATCCGTTTCCGGTGGTGAGAAAGGTCAGGTGGTGCTCAATATACTCATGAGCGGACTGGACAGTATCCATTTATGCCTTCCTTTCGAAGCGGTCTCTGAACAGCGGCGTTAAGAAGTGACCAAACATCGTCACACAAAAGCCTATCAGGACCACGATGTTGCGAAGAGCCATAAATCGAAACGTCAAAACAAACATTACAATGGTGTAGATGACTTTGATATTTCGACTCAGATGCATGAGGTCACGCAAACTCTCTTCTGGTTTCACCCTAGATTTAATGGACGCGAATACCATGCCGAACAGAGATGGTAGAATCGCGATGAGCACCCCAGTAATCGCTGACTCAGCACTTAGAGATCCACTTCGCATGTATTCATACGCGATGAATACCAGACCCAAAGTTGCTTGAGCAATAAGAATCCTTTTACCAGCTACCAATATTGGATCGTCGTGAATATTAGCTTCCATAAATCACCCTTTAAAATAATTTCGAATTAAACTTCTGATAATTAAACCTCACAAAATAAAGCTGCCTAGTGACGACGAATTATATTAAGATAAATTTAATACACAGAATTAAATTTAATCTGATAATTATTATTCACATATTTAAAAATCAAAACGGAATCACTCCGCATTTCCGTTTCCCCAGAAATATACACCGATAATTTTAATAATCTAAATCGAAAAACTTGCAAATTATCATTCCATTTTTGAAGTGTTATTTTATTTGAACAAACCAAAAATGAAATATACATTGATTAAGCCGTCTTTATCAGGGTTAAGACGAAAAGCTTGTCACATGGAAGTGACACTCCATCAGAAAGGAATTAAAATGATTTTAGGTTATATATTTTCAAATATAGCAGTTGTAAATATATAACCGATTAATAAACCTGTTTAATATCGCAATGAAATATCTTTTAAATAGAAGCTTAAAAGATAAGAATTAAATATATGTGAAATATATTATTTCTTTGCGTCATTTGTAGCACGTTAAAATAGACATTTCATGTGCTTATTGCGATTAAAAAGAACAAAAAAAGGACGCTGATTCAGCGTCCTTTTTCGTTTTATTTCTTATTACTTGCCTGCTTATCGAGTTGCGGCAAGGCTTTGGGTATTGCCCACTTCAGGCGTTTTGGCTTCAGTGCTTGTATCCCTTTCCAAAGCGCATTCATCAAGCTTGCGTCCTCTTGCCCCTCATGTAGGCGCTGTGAACGCTTCTGCCAAACGTCAGAGTCATTGGCTTTACTCATTTCAAGACCACCCGTGTTGCTTCTCAGCTGCTTATACAAGCTTGCTCGAGCAGCGCCCCATCGATTCGCTTTCACCATTCGTCTGAACACTAACCATGGCGGCGTAGGACGAGAACGATAATAACGGTGAATGCTCAAGGCGGCGATAACGAGAACAAATAGCGTCACTGCGCTGCCAATCAACCAGCCCGAATAAGCTCTAACAAAGGATTTGAATGTATGCTTGGCTTTGAAGGTCTTACCCTCAATCACCACCGTTTCCAGCTCTTTACTCTTACTATTCCACCATTGGAACTTGTGTTCAGGCAAAGTGAACTCACCGCCCTGTTGGATCACATACACGCTTTCTTCTATTCGACTCGATTGGTAATCGCCACGCGTTTGCTCATCGTCTAAGCGGTTTGGTTGAGGGTACGCTTGATAACTTGCAGTAGAATCATTGGATAACAAGTCTGGAAGCAACACTGACAAACTGTCTTGTGCATTAATCGTAATAGTGCGAGTGATTGCATCACCGACTTTCAATTCATCGTTAGACGTTGTCCATTTCTGATCCACACTCACCTTAGTCGCGGTAAACCATGCAGACTCATCACTGAGCAAACCAGAAGGCATAGACGCTTCGAACTTAATTGGCTGCGTATAAAGCGTACCAGCCACTTTCGAACCATCAGGCGCAGAGACTTGCACACCAACGGCGACCGGTGGAATCACAAATTGTCCCGAGGCTTGCGGATACAAGGTTATTTCCCAACGCTGACGAGACCACGTTTGCCCCCCTTTACGCTCGGTATAGTTGGTTGCTAATTGGTTACGCTGCTTCGCAATCACGTTAGGGATTTCTACGCTGCCAATGCGTGTACCACCGGTGAACCAACGAGGCGTTGCGACTTCGATGTACAAGATCACCTGCTCATTCACACTGAACTTAGGTGCTTCCTTCGTATCGGCCCCTGCTCCCTGCTTGCCAACCCATGCTAACAATTCAACATTATTGCTGCGCTGCAAGTCTTGAATGTCTTGTGCGTTCGCCAAACCAGTAAAAAGCAAAGTAAACACCATCAAGATAGTGCTTAGACGCCCAACCACAGAGTCAGCGCCAAGTTTGAATGCATTCATCATTGTGCTTGCTCCTCTTCTTGTTGCGGTTCTGGCTGCGGCTCCGTTTTCAAGGGTTCACGCAGTTGAATTTGGAATTTAGCGCGCAAGAAGTACTTAGGATCGGCCTCTACGCGTTTTAACCACTTATCCGCCAGTTCTTGGCTGCCAAGGATTTCGTTCGCATTGAGTTTTTCTTTCAGCATTAATTCAGCCGCGGTTTTTTCGTCTGCCCCATCTGCCGTTTGCGGGTTGTCACCCAGTTCAAACGACTCTTCAGGTCCATCTGTTGTCCCCGCTTGGCTTTCACTGGTACGGTTAATCTCTTCGACAATGCCACCAATGACTTTTAGGTTGTGCTCGACGTCTGGTCGTAATTGCTCACTCAAGGTGTCTTTGTCTGCCAGTGTTTGCAACAAATTACGTGCGGCCAAATACTCACGTTGACGCGCCAACGCACTCGCAGCGTTGTATAAGCCATAGTCTTTTACCGCATCTGATGGGTCGTTTTGCATCTCCAAGAAAGCGGTATGAGCCAGTTTGTATTCGCCTGCGTAATAATAAGCCGTCCCTTTACGCAACGGATCCGTAAAGTGCTTTGCTGCCTCAAGGTATTCGTTTTTGTTGAACAAACGCTGTCCTTGTTGATTTGGCGTGAGCCATAAATCCCACCACCATTGAGACGCTTTATCCCAGACGGTTACCTCTTGTACCACTTCAGGTTTATCCGCTTTGAGCGAGACGGTTTCCGCCATGGCTTTTGGCGTCATAAACAAAGACGTTGATACCATCGCCACCACACACCATTGCACTAACCAGCCTTTACGGAACCACAGCATCATAATGAGAGCAATTGGAAACAATAGTTGATAGCCCATGTCTTTCCAAGGCATGGATGATTCGCCATTGAGTTGCATGTTTCGCTCAACAAAACGGTTCAGCTTGTCTATATCGCTGTTGTCTACCGTTACTTCAACAAGGCGTCCACCAGTCGCGCCGGCAAGATTATTTAACGAGTCCAAGTCGACAGGGTTGTTAGAAACAATGTCCGAGTTACCCGCTGCCAAGATAAGCAATTGATAAGGCTTGTCGGCAAAGTAGTTTTTGTAAGCGGTAATGGTTGCTGGGTTGACACCATCCGTAACCAACAGAACCGTAGAACCCGGTTGGCCTTGTAATTGTTGGTCAATCAAAGGCAACGCCGTCTCAGCAAGTTTACCTTCAACTGGCATGATTTCTGGCGTTATCGCCGCTAGAAACGGTTCGAATACTTTGCTGTCTTGCGTCACAGGCATCGCGACATGAGCAGAACCCGCATACACAACCAACCCAGTGCTGCCACCTTTTCTTGCTGCCAATAGGTCACGGATCTTTTGCTTTGAGCGTTCCAAACGGCTTGGCGGAAGGTCTTTTTGCAACATTGAATCGTTGTTGTCCAACACCACTAGCATCGAAGCTTTATCTTCACCAAAAGGAGAAGCTTGGCGCTCCCAAGAAGGTCCGGCACAGATGATGATGGCAATCGCTACTATCACCATAAGCAGCTTGAGTGGCAGTTGTTTTCGCCAACCATAGTCGCCAATCGTTAGTGCTTTACGTAAATGCTCAGGAAGAATGTCTTTCCAGCTTGGTTTGGATTCTTCTCGCCACCTTAACCAAAGCAAAAGAAACATCGGGATGAACGCCAATAGCCACATTGGACGAATGAAATGGAACTGTGTGACAAACTGTTCTAGCCCCATGCTAGAGAAAGGAGAATCAAACATGGTGCTCTCCTTTTACGTTGTCTGATTGTGCAGAAACTTCACTGTTCACTGATAGTCGACGACGCTTAAATGTCGCCAACGAGAACGCGGTTAAATACATCGCAACCACCAAAGCCATTAAGTAATGATGCAAACTTTGCTTAGGACGGTAAGTGGTACTTTCATAAAGCTGTGGCTCTAACTTACCAATCTCATCATAGGCTTTAGCAAGTTCGTCACGGTTGAGCGCTTCAAATGCCTCACCACCGGATTCTTTGGCAATACGTTTGATCGTATTCATATCTAGCGCAGTTTCACCCACAGTTTGTGGATCACCCATTGCAATCACGTGGATACGTACATCTTTGGCTTTTGCTACTTTCGCAGCATCAATCGGCTCAACGAAGCTTCCTGTGTCATTACCATCCGTTAGTACAATGGCGACTTTCTCTTTACTCTCTTCCACGTCGGTACGCGACTTTTCACTTTGCTCAAACACTTTAATCGCCAAACCAATGGCATCACCTAAGTGGGTACTCTGCCCTGCCATCGCCACATCCGTTTGGTTAAGCAACTCTAGCCACACTTTTTGATCGGGCGTGAACGGGGTTTGCACAAATGCCGCATCGCCGAACAAGATCAAACCTAAGCGGTCGCCTTTGCGCGTTTTGGCAAAGTCACTCAATACTTCTTTGGCTGCATCGAGACGAGAGATCTTTTCACCAGTTTTGGACGTGAAGTCTTGCTCTGCCATTGAGCCAGACAAATCGACAACGACCATAACATCTCGGCCTAAGCTTTCACGCACCTGTGGCTCGCCAAGTACTGTCGGCTTTGCCATTGCGGTCACGACCAAAAGCCAAGAGATGATGAGCGTTGCGCGCTGCCACCAGCTCGGAGTGAGTTGGCTTGCGCCTTCTGACGGCGTTTCACCAATCGCATCCACAAGCTGACTAAAGAACGGCACTTTGATGGCCATTTGTTTGGTGCGGTAAGCTGGGACGAGGAAATACACTACCAAAGGCAGCGGCAAGATGATGAACCAAAGCGGATGCTCAAACTCAAAACTGCTCATGCCAAGCCATGAAGCAAGAAGATCACCCATGGCGACCTCCTTTTAATGCACGCGCTTTGTAGGCAAGCGTGCGCTTTTCAATGTTGTGAGCGTTCTCATCGTGCTCTTTCACCCACTCAGTTGCACGTTCAAAAAGTTGTAAACGCTCTGTTTTTTCCGGTTCGACACTTGGGTCAACGATACTTTGCAGCCATCGCTTAGATATTTCATCATCAAACAATTTGTGCTTGGGGTTAAGCTCATCTAACTTGCGCAGGAACGCGGTATCAAACAAGCGAGCATGAGAGCTATCAAGATGGATTAAGACGATTTTCAGAATCGAGAACAGCGCTTTCGGCATGCTGGCGTCATCTGGTGTTAAACGAGAAATCGCTTCAATAGCTTCTTTACGGTAACGGTTATCCCACCAGTGGTGTGCCAGTCGGTAGCCGACATACATGAGTACAATCGCACCCACAATTGCAAGGATCTTCCAACCAATGGTTTGTGGCACCCAGCTGACGCTTTCTGGCACCGCGACGTCATGCAGCTCACGCAGAATATACGTGCTTGGAGGCGTGTGTAAGTCTGTCATTTATCGGCCTCCAACGAGTTTTTGGAATTGAGTAATGTGGTCACCTGTTGTATCGATTTCGATATGAGGCAGCTTTTTGATTGCCATGAGTTGCGCCAGTGATTGACGTTTTAACTGCGCTTTCTCAACCAAACTGGCACTGGCGGCATCGACTTTGGCTTTGCTATCTAAGTTGAGCTGGTAACGACCATCACCAATCACCCATTTCACTTTCGCCAAATTTTGAGGAAGCGACTGCTCTAGAGGATCGCTTACCATCACCGCTAACACGTCATTATGCTGTTGAAGCTGCTTAAGGTGATCAAGGTGGTGCTCTTCGCAATCGCGCCAATCACTGATGAAAATCAGCGTGGATTGTTTTAGTTTCATCCGTTTAATGAGCTCAATCCATTTACTGAACGTCACTTTGTCTGAATCTAACGAGTCCACATTTAAGCGCTGGTTGGCCTGAGAGAGTCGCTTCAGTTGAGCGAGCAAATCGTTTTGCGAACGCTGGGCTTTGCTGTGGTATAGAGCAGAGTCAGAGGCGATAACAAATCCGACTCGGTCACCGTCTTTCAATACTCGCCAACCACACATAGCCGCGACTTCAGCAGCGACTACAGATTTCATGACCTCGGTAGAGGCAAAAAACATCGCACTGCGCTGATCAACACAAACAATCACATTGCGGTCTTTTTCTTCGGTGTAACTGCGCACATGAGGCTTGCCCGTGCGCATAGTGACTTTCCAATCTAGGTTTCGGATGTCGTCCCCTAGCTGGTAGTGACGCAGTTCTTCAAAGTTCAAACCACGTCCGCGGAATAATGAGTTATGACGACCAGAAAGCACACTGCCCGCTTTCAAGTGAGGCAGCAGGCTGAAGGATTCGGCTTGCGCTTGTAAACGTACTAAGCGTGAGTAATCGCAATACAAGCGAGGATCGAGCCCTTGGGGTTGAGGAGCAAGCGTTGGCTTTGCCATAGTCCCTCCTGCTTATCCGATTTCTACACAATCAAGCAACTCTTGCACCACTCGCTGGTGATCGACACCATCGGCAAGTGCATCGTAAGAAAGTGAGAAGCGATGTCCCAGCACCGATGGCACCATTGCACGCACGTCATCAGGCGTTACATGGTCACGCCCTTGTAGCCACGCATAAGCGCGCGCACATTTGTCTAACGAGATAGATGCACGAGGACTCGCACCGATTTCGATCCATTTTTGTAGCTGGGAATCGGCGTAACGCTCTGGTTTACGTGTCGCCATTACCAACGCTACGATGTAGCTTTCGACTAATTCAGACACGGCTATAGAAGGAAGTTGGCGACGCGCTTCAATCACTAATTCAGGCTCGATGTGTTTTGGCGTCACTAGCTCATTACTGGTTTCTGAACCCAACTCTTCACTGCGTACCAGACGAATGATATCGCGCTCGGCTTCATCTTCTGGGTAATCAACAGTCACTTTCATGATAAAACGGTCCATCTGCGCTTCTGGCAATGGATACGTCCCCTCTTGCTCCACAGGGTTTTGCGTTGCAAGCACCATGAACAACTCAGGCAAGACGTGTGTCTTATCACCCACTGTAATCGTACCTTCTGCCATTGCTTCTAGCAGTGCGGCTTGTACTTTTGCTGGCGCACGGTTCACCTCATCCGCTAACACAATGCTGTTGAAAACTGGTCCCGGTTGGAAGTGGAGTTGAGGCTTACCATCCAACTCTTGGTACACTTCGGTACCTGTTACGTCTGAAGGTAATAAGTCGGGTGTAAACTGAATACGACCAAAGCTGGTGTTAAGTAGGTTCGCAAGCGACTTCACCGAGCGGGTTTTTGCCGTTCCCGGTAAGCCCTCTAAAAGTACGTGACCATTGGTCAATAACCCTATCACCAAAGCCTGAACCACATGGCTTTGTCCAATGACGCTTTTTTCAGTTTGTTCGATTAATTCATTAATGGCTTGTTGTGCGTGGTTCATAGTCTACCTATTGAGTTTACGGGAGCCTGAGCGTTAAAAGTTGAGTATAAGACTGAAAGTAATAACTAAAGGTTATATTCGCTATATTCACCTGAGTTGTAAGACTTTATTAACCTTGATATGCCAACCAGAATTGGCAGCGAATGGTCAAAGAACATTTTTATTCCCGGACACAAGTAGTTTAGACCAGCCTCACCATTCGGCGCGGTAAGTAACCGATTTTTTGGGCATTCTCCCCAGCAATACTTCAAATACGGGCAATCAAGGCAGTATTGCGGCAAAGAAGACTTTTTCGCCATGCCAAAGCTGTATTGACGAGTTGAGATTGCAATTTCATTCAGAGATCGGTCATGAATGTTAGCCAGTTGGTATTCCGGATAAACGTAGTGATCACAGCTAAACACATCCCCATTGTGTTCAATCGCTAGGCCTTTGCCGCAGAACTCTGCGCTAACACACAACTGCGAAGGCATCCCCATGACTTGCGCGACAGCGGTTTCGAAAAGGTTGACCAAGACTCTGCCAAGATCGTTGTTCACCCATTCTTCAAATACAGCAATCAGAAACTCGCCCCACTCTTCTGCATCGACCGACCAGTCCGTAACCACTGACATCAAATGCCCCGGCTTTGCTAATTCGCTGCCAAGTTTTGGAGACATGTTTTCTTTCCAGAAATGGGGAGCGGTTTGAGTGAAAGACCGAGGTTCAACACAAGGTGTGAATTGGATATAAGTGACGCCGAGTTCTTGAGTGAGGAAGCGATACACTTCGAGCGGATATTTGGCGTTAAAGCGGTTTACTGTCACCAAAGCATTGAATGACACATTATAACGCTTCATCAGATCAACGGCTTGCATGACGCGTTGAAAGGTCGGTTTTCCACTTCGGGTTTTGCGGTATTTATCGTGGATAAATTCAGGACCATCTATCGATAAACCAACCAGAAACCCGTGGTCATGCAGAAACTGACACCAAGCCTCGTTTAATAAAAGGCCATTGGTTTGAAGGTCGTTTTCGATGCGAACGCCGTGTTTAGCGTATTTGTTTTGCAGTTCGACAACCTTCTTGAAGTAATCCAACCCCAACAGTGTTGGTTCACCACCCTGCCAAGAAAACACAACCTCCTCACCATCTTGGCTTTCGATATAGCTCTTTATGAATGCCTCAAGTGTTGCATCGTCCATTTTTGGTTGAGTGCCTTGATTGAATAATTCATCTTTGTGCAGATAAAAACAGTACTGACAATCGATATTGCATTTTGCCCCGCCCGGTTTCGCCATCACGTGAAAACGTCGTTCGACTTTATCACTATTAGATACAAACGCCGTTTTGAGGGGAGTTAATGCCATTTGAGTAGTATGAATGTGAGTTTGTTTTTTCATAAAGAACGATCTCGAAAGCAGAAGAAAGTCAGCGCCCAAGTTGGGCGCTGTATTTAAGGACAATAACTAGGGTCTATAGACCTATGGACAAAACGTTATTTCGGAACAAACGAGCCCGGAGCCATACGCGGCGGGTACTCTTTGAAGGTTTCCATGACCTCTTTTACTTTTTCAACCGCAGGCATCATCAAGAATGAACGTTCGTACATCCAACGGTCGTAACCCATACCAGTATCGCCACGCTCAAATGGGTCGATACTCAAATCATAGATTTGTGGTACACGGAGTTTGGTAAATGGTTTCTTCCAGATATCCAAACCAGTTTCGTTTTCTTGGATCATGAAGTGGTATTTGTATTTACCGTAGCGTAGAGCCAGTAAATCGCCGTCATCACTCCAGTAAACAAACTCGTTCCGCGCAGACTTGTCTGTTTTACCCGTTAGGTATGGCAGTTGGTTGTAACCGTCTAAGTGAACGTTGTAGTTCATATCGCCCACTTTCTTGCCTTTCAACAATTCTTCTTTGACGTTGCTGTTGCCCGCCGCAGCCACCAATGTTGGTAAGAAATCTTCCAAAGACATAATGCCGTTAAGCGTCGTGCCCGCTTGGATATGACCCGGCCACTTAATTACTGCAGGAACGCGGAAGCCACCTTCCCAACCGGTGTTTTTCTCACTACGGAATGGCGTCATACCCGCGTCAGGCCACAAGTTGATCATTGGGCCGTTATCTGTGGTGTAAACAATGATGGTGTTGTCATCAACGCCAAGCTCTTTAATCTTATTGAGCAAGTGGCCAATTTGGTCATCGTGTTGCTTCACACCATCGGCGTAGAAACCTGCGCCTGTTTTACCTTTGTAGTCGTCTGGAACGTGCGTGAAGTTGTGCATGCGCGTGGTGTTAAACCACGTAAAGAATGGCTTGTCGGCTTTGACTTGTTTCTCGATAAACTTCTCAGCTTCATCTAGGAACTCGTCATCAACCGTTTCCATGCGTTTGCGCGTCAATGGCCCCGTGTCTTCAATCTTGCCATCCGCATAAGAGTGGATCACACCACGAGGTCCGAACTTCTTCTTGAATTCAGGATCTTGTGGGTAGTCTACGTTCTCCGGCTCTTCTTCCGCATTTAAGTGGTAAAGGTTACCAAAGAACTCGTCGAAACCGTGGTTGGTCGGCAAGTGTTCATCGCGGTCGCCAAGGTGGTTTTTACCAAATTGGCCCGTTGCGTAACCAAGGTCACGTAGCAATGTCGCAATAGTTGGATCTTTCTCAGAAATCCCTTCTTTCGCTCCTGGCAAACCAACCTTAGACAAGCCTGTACGTTTTGGCATTTGTCCCGTGATGAACGCAGAGCGACCTGCGGTTGAGCTTTGCTGAGCGTAGAAGTTCGTAAACTTAGCACCGTCTCTTGCAATGCTATCAATATTTGGTGTGCTGTAAGCCAGCATGCCACCGTTGTATGCACTCAAGTTCCAGTAACCGACATCGTCACCAAAGATAACGAGAATGTTGGGCTGTTCTGCCGAATAAGCGGTCGCTGATGCCGCTCCAATCGCAAGCGTACAAGCGTTTAATACCAGCTTCTTGCCGCGTTTTTTATCGTGGTTTGCCATAAAAGGGCTCCATAAATCCGTTGCTGCTAATCTTGGTAGAAAATCAGATACCAAGATTTGATTAAGATAAAACTTGTCATTTGACGGATAAATAGAGTTCAGATACGTTGATATATAAATTTAGTTTATGGGTAACAAGATGGACTTAAACTTGATTCAAACTTTTTTGGTGGTGGCTGAGTATCAGTCCTACACCAAAGCGGCCGACCATTTAGGCCTTACGCAACCTGCTGTGAGCGCTTCGATTAAACGGCTCGAGCAAGTGGTCGGAAAACAGCTTTTCGTCAAACAAGGACGAGGGATCGCCCCCACTTCAACCGCGTATCAACTCATGCCGCATTTTCGTCAGGCAGTGAGCATCGTAGACAACGCCATTTCAGAAAGAACCACTTTTCAAGTCTGCTGCTCCGAAACCTTACTCCACAGTTTAAATCCGATTGAAAACGTGGTTTTCCACGAGTCTCCACCGGAAAAATACTTGTTGTTTGAACAAATTCGTCAGCAAAAAATGGACTTGGTGATTGATACCATCATCACCAAAGACTCTTCTTTCGTGATTGAAAATGCCTACCATGAACCCGCAATGATCATCTGTCGTCAAAGTCACCCAAGAATCCAAGGGACATTGAGTCGAGAAGATTTTTATCGTGAAAATCACTGTATGTTTTCAGGTAAATGGAATAACACTTCTGGCTTCGAACAGCTTGCAAAAGAGCCGATTCAGGAGCGAAATGTAGAGATCGTAACGTCCTCTTTGGCAGGTATGGCCATGTACGTAGCACAGCGGGATTGCTTGGGTGTTGTCTCTCGTTCGTTTGCGATGAAATGGAGTAAGGCACTCAAGTTACAGATCCTTGAATGCCCGATTGAAATCGACCGTATCCCCTATAAATTCGTTTATCATAAGCGTGATGAGCACAATCCCGCTCATCAGCGCTTAAGGGAACAGGTCAAGCAACAACTTGAGTTTGCCCATGCCGCTCCTATTGATTTATAGAGGCTCTTAAACGCTGAATCACATCAGCTGGCGCAAACTCTCCTAGTTGCTTCAAACACTGCTCAAAAGCAAATGCAACAGAGCCGTCTTTGTAGTTTCTAGCCAGCACCTCACATTCCGCAAACAAGTGCTGTGGGTTGCCACCTACTTTGTAAGCGGTGTTCAACGCTTTGCTGGCCGCAAGCACGTCTGATTTCTCCAGAGCGAGCCCATAAACATACCAATACTGTGGGTTTCGCTCTGCGGTTTCCGCTGCTTGTTTTAAGTATTGGTTGGCTTTCACACTGTCACCTACTCGCAACCAAGCTAATCCTGCACTGTATGGCAAAGCACTCGATTTCGGCTGAGCTTCAATCCCTGCCATCAAGGTTTCTAATGCTTTTTTGTCGTTGCCCTGTGCACGATACAAATCGGCTAAGTTTGCATAGCTGTTCTCGAAGTAAGGTTCTATTTCAATCGCCTTTTGGTAAGACGCAATGGCTTTGTCTGTGTCACCAAGGTCTCGATAGACGTTCGCTAGGTTCGTTCGTCCAAAGCCTCGGTCAGCATTAAAGCGTTGGATTGATATGTAGTCTTCCAATGGCTGTTTGATCTTGTCACGCTGCAGAGGATTCATTTCCGGATAATGACGAACCAGTGCACCTGCGGCTTCTGCACGTACTGATAAGACTGGATCGCTCAGTAATGGTTCGAGGATTTGCCAGCGATCACTGAACTCATAACCAGAAGACCCAGCAACAGCCCCAAGACGAATCATGTCGCTTTCATGCTTCACCGCTCTTGCCAATGACACTAAGGTGTTTTGCCCAGTATTGCCGCCCATTCTCTCCAAAGTTGATGCACGAATAATGTCACTCAACGATGAGTCTTGAGCAGAATACGCTAGCGCATCAGGCGCACCACGATGGCTAATAGAATCGGCGTAGAGTGCCACTGCAAAGTGTTTTTGATTGCGGTATTTCGAATTCGGGAACCACTCACCTATTTTCTGATCCGCCCACTGATTGGTTTCGTCTTCATGACATGATGTACAGACGTTTGGCGTATTGATGTGCTGGCTCAGATCTGGACGTGGCACATGCCAACTGTGGTCACGACGCGGGTCAACTTGCATGTAGGTCGTTTCCGGCATGTGGCAAGTGGTGCATTGGGATGCCTCGGTATTTGCCTCATGGAAGGTGTGATTCTCCGGCATGTAGTCAGACGCAATATGGCACTGAGCACAAACCGCTTCTTCAGGGATTTTTAACTCTGCGGTATGAGGATCGTGGCAGTTGGTACAAGTTACCCCTTTCTCTGCCATGGCAGACTGCAAAAATGAGCCATAAACGTAATCTTCATCGTAAATCTGACCATCGTGATAATAGAGCTCCGGTGTAATTAGGCTTAGACGATATTTATCCAAGAAGGAGCCTTTAACATGGTCCGCACTTTCATTTAACTGTGTACGACGGCTATGACACTGCGCACAGGTTTGAACTTGATGAGTCATCGCGATTTCTTTTGGTTGGAGCGTGCTGTGCCCTTCTTCGTAGACCCACTCTTTTACTGCCATACCTAAATCTCGATCAAAGCCATAATGGTTCGCTGAGGTGATGGTATTCCCAGATTTTTCCGCTTGTTTGGCAAGTTCTACGTGTTCACTGGCTGGGCCATGACATGCTTCGCAACCGACATTGATTTCTGACCATGTTGTTGAATACGTATTGGCAGTTGCATCGTAGTTTTTTTCTAGATTGGTTGAATGGCAATCAGCACACATGAAGTTCCAATTCTGACCCGTGTTCGTCCAGTAAAACTCATCTTTGGGGGTGGTGTCGGGATAAAGATGGAACCAGCGCTGTCCGCCTTCTTGCTTGGCTCTCGAATCCCAAGCGAAAGGAATTAACTGCACACGCCCGTCTTCAAATTCCACCATGTATTGTTGAAGCGGCTCCCACGCAAAGGTGTAGCTGATTTTGTAATCATGCCACTCACCATCAGGCCCTTGGATATTGACCCAATATTCACTCCCTTTTCGATAGAAGCGATTTGGCTTACCTTCAAAAGTGAATGTGTGGTCATCGAAGTCACCGAGAACAGATTCCGCATCGGCATGACGCATCGCCATATCGTGATGAGAACCTTGCCACGCTTCGGTTTCTTTCTTGTGGCAATCAATACACGCTTCGCTGCCTACGTAAGCTTGCGTTGAAGAATTGATTGATTGTGGTGCGACCGACACGGTTTCTTGTGCAGAAGCTGACCGTTTAGATACTGTTTCCTGTGCAAACAGAGAAAAACTGACGAGCGCTGCTAGGCCGATCAAAGCCTGCTTCCAACTTGCCCACTGAGTCATAACTGTCCTTGTGTGTGATTCTTTTTATTCTCTAATCAAAGATAGAAGTGTTTTTCCTTTTTAGACAAGCAATTACATGCGTTTTAAGAAAAAATTAAACACAGTGCAAAAAAAAGAGGCTCCGAAGAGCCCCACATTTGGTTGCAATCAATTTATTTGTTGTGACTTTCCTGCAACTTCTCCATCACTTGATCAAGTGAGAAGCTTGCTGCTTTTTGTCGCGGTGGAAATTCTTCGAACGTTGCCAAGAATTTACCTACATAAGCCTGTGCTGGAACCAGCATGTATGCGTGGTCAATCAGCCAGTCGTAATAAGTGTTAGACGTAATGTCCGCCACTTCGTATGGGTCCATGCGTAGGTTGAAGATCTTAGGCACACGTAATGGCGTAAACGGTTCAGCCCAGATACGTAGTGTGCCTTTTGCGCGCTGCTCTAGGAATACGATCTTCCAGTTGCGGAAGCGAAGTGAACTCAAATCACCATCATCAGTGAAGTAGAAGATCTCTTCACGTGGGCCTTTCTCTTCTTTACCAGTTAGGTAAGGCAAGAAGTTGTAACCATCGAGATGATTCTTAAATGTCTTATCACCCGCCGTGTAGCCTTTCAGCAGCTTCTCTTTGATTTGGTCATCACCAGCCGCCGCCACCAAGGTTGGCATCCAGTCCATGTGGTGCATAATTTCGTTAGAAACGCTGCCCGCTTCAATCTTACCCGGCCAACGTACCATTGCAGGAACACGGAACGCACCTTCCCAGTTGGTGTTCTTCTCACCACGGAATGGGGTTGTACCCGCATCTGGCCAAGAGTTCATGTGCGGGCCGTTATCGGTTGAGTAAAATACGATGGTGTTGTCTTTGATGCCCAAGTCATCCACTTTTTTCAGCAGCTCGCCTACTTGGTTATCGTGTTCTACCATACCGTCGGCATAAAAACTGATGCCCGTTTTGCCCAAGTTTTCTTCTTTCACGTGTGTGCGGAAGTGCATGCGTGTTGCGTTCCACCAGACAAAGAAAGGCTTGTCAGCCTTCACTGCTCGATCCATAAAATCAAGTGCCGCATCTAACGTTTCTCCATCCACCGTTTCCATACGCTTACGCGTTAGAGGGCCGGTATCTTCGATTTTGCCGTCAGCAAAGGACTTAATAACCCCACGAGGACCGAATTTCTTACGGAATTCTGGATCTTTCGGGTAGTCCACATTCTCAGGTTCTTCCTCGGCGTTCAAATGGTAAAGGTTGCCAAAAAATTCGTCGAAGCCGTGATTGGTTGGAAGGTGTTCGTCTTTATCGCCAAGGTGGTTTTTACCAAACTGACCTGTCATATAGCCCAGTGGTTTAAGCATTTCTGCAATCGTTGCATCTTCTGCCTGAAGACCCAAATCTGCCCCCGGAAGGCCAACCTTACTCAAGCCCGTTCTCAATACCGTTTGTCCGGTAATGAAGGTAGAACGGCCTGCAGTACAAGATTGCTCGCCATAGTAGTCGGTGAACATCATGCCTTCTTTCGCAATGCTATCGATGTTCGGTGTTTTGTATCCCATTAAGCCAAATGTGTAAGCACTGATATTAGATTGACCGATATCATCGCCCCAAATGACCAGAATATTCGGTTTCTCTGCTGCGATACTGCTACTTGTCGCGCCGATAAAAGCAGCGGCAAGAATCGCTAATCGGCGTTTCACGCCATAATTCGCTGTCATATAAACCTCTGTATGTAATAGAAAAGTGCATCCTGCACACAAACGTATAGCTCACAAAACAGACTAATGCGAATCAAATAGCATAATTATACTTTGGTTAAAACTAAGGTCTTATATCCCCATTTAGAAAGTGGATTAACGTGACCTAAGTCTCGCTTCAGTTTTCCCCACAAATTCTAAGGTCGAAACAATCAACTGATAAAACAACAAGTTATTTCTCTACATAACTTATGGTTATAAACACTATAAAGCGACATTCTTCAATTGCATCATTAACTTAATAGCCAACGAAGCATGGGCGGTACCTAGGCTTCTTTTCCAACTTACAACCAATTTGGAGTTTTTATGGCTAACCAAATGAGCAAGCTGGCTGTCGGTCTCGGCGTACTGGCAACCTCAAGCGCAGCAGTGGCAGCAGACAAACCAAACATCCTAGCGATCTTTGGTGATGATGTTGGTTACTGGAACATCAGTGCATACAACCAAGGTATGATGGGTTACGAAACCCCGAATATCGACCGTATTGCAAACGAGGGTGCACTATTTACTGATCACTACGGTCAGCAATCTTGTACTGCAGGCCGTGCAGCATTTATCACAGGCCAAGAACCGTTCCGTACTGGCTTGCTTACAATCGGTATGCCAGGCTCTACTCACGGTATCCCTGATTGGGCACCGACCATTGCAGACCTGCTTAAAGGTCAAGGCTACATGACGGCTCAGTTTGGTAAGAACCACTTAGGTGACCAAGACCAACACTTGCCAACTAACCACGGTTTCGACGAGTTCTTCGGTAACCTTTATCACCTCAATGCTGAAGAAGAACCAGAAACTTACTACTACCCGAAAGATCCTGAGTTCCGTAAAAACTACGGCCCTCGTGGTGTAATCAAGTCTTTTGCTGACGGTAAGATTGAAGATACAGGCCCAATGACGCGTAAGCGTATGGAGCACGCGGATGAAGAATTCCTAGAAACGTCACTGGCGTTCATGGAAAAAGCCGTGAAAGCAGACAAGCCATTCTTTATCTGGCACAACACCACTCGTATGCACGTTTGGACTCGCCTTCAGGAAAAATACCAAGGAAAATCTGGCATCAGTATCTACGCCGACGGCATGTTAGAGCATGATGATCAAGTGGGTATTCTACTGGATAAACTGGATGAGCTAGGTGTCGCAGACAACACCATCGTTATCTACTCAACCGATAACGGTGCAGAGACTGTATCGTGGCCTGACGGCGGTGCAACACCATTCCATGGTGAAAAAGGCACGACATGGGAAGGCGGTATGCGCGTACCTCAACTTGTTCGTTGGCCTGGCGTAATCGAACCGGGTACTAAGATCAACGAAATGATGGCGCACCAAGACTGGCTACCAACTCTAATGGCTGCAGCCGGCGTTCCTGACGTGAAAGAGAAGCTAGCGAAAGGCTACAAAGCGAACGGTAAAGACTGGCGCGTACACATTGATGGTTACAACTTCATGCCTTACTTCCAAGGTAAAGAAGAGAAAGGTCCTCGTGAGTCACTGCTTTACTTCACTGCTAATGGTGAGCTAAACGCAGTTCGTTGGAACGACTGGAAACTGCACTTCGCAACCCTAGAAGGTAACATTACCGATGCAGTTCGTTTCTCTCCAAACTGGCCGAAGATCATCCATTTACGTGCTGACCCATTCGAGAAAGCACCGCACGAATCTGGTATGTACCTACGCTGGATGGCAGACAACATGTGGTTGTTCGTACCAATCCAAGACGTTCTTGGTGAGTTCTTCAAGACGCTGCCAGATTACCCAATGCAGCAAGGTCAGATGATGAACCCAGCGTCGATTAGCTACCAATCTCTTGGCCTACAAGGCAAGATGAAGCAGCTAGAGCAACTTCAGCAAGAAGTTAAAAAAATGAACTAGTTTCTTTTGCAACTACCGAAAAAGCCCACCGATTCAGGTGGGCTTTCTTTTTGTCTCGACCTTCCCCGCTTAAGTAAAACTTCTAGACATGTCGCACTTTGAAGGCTCTTTATAAATAACTGATAGCTTTCTCATTCATCACGTTGATTTTAACCAAGTCACTATTGATAATAGTTCGCATTATCGATAATAAGTGATATATCAACATGTTTAGCCCAACGTCAGTCCCCGTTCAGCCAAAGCCAAACTGGTCATCGAGTTCATCCGTTCCTGCTCCTTCAATCTTATTGGTCGAAGATGACCCAGATCTCAACCTTCAACTCACCCGACTACTTAAAGAGCAACGCTATCAAGTCATCTCGATGTTTTGCGGGGATGAAGCCGTTAAGGCTTTTCAGCAGCAAGACTTTGATTTGGTCATACTCGATGTCAACCTCCCTAACCTCGATGGTTTCGAAGTGCTTAATGTCATTCGTTCTCAGTCACAAACACCCGTAGTTATGCTGACTGCATTTGGCGCAGAAGAATATCGAATTCAGGGCCTTAAATGCGGAGCGGATGATTACATCACCAAACCCTGTAACTTCACCGAAGTGAGTTTACGTATAGAAGCAATTCTACGTCGCACCCAACTCATCAAGCAGCCCAATTCAGCAACGCAACTCAGTGAGAGAGAGTTACTCCTCGATAAACAAACTCACACGGTAACGCTCCATCATCGTCCTGAGATGAACCCCATTCAACTGACACCTATTCAATTTAAACTGCTGTGGACGTTAATCGAGCACCGCGAAGAAGTACTGAGTAAACCCTTCCTTTACCAGACCGTACTAGAACGTCAATTTAGCCAATATGACCGAGCCCTAGACATGCACTTAAGCCGTGTGCGTAAACGCCTCATTGCAGAAGGTATGTCGAACGACCGTATCCAGACCGTGCATGGCAAAGGGTATATTTTCAAATGAAGAAAATGTTGTTCTGGCGACTGTTTGTCGTCTTATCTCTCGGTGTGGTTATTTTCTTTTCTTTGATTCATAGCGCTGCCATTCTTTCTAATGAAAAGATGAGCTACCTTAAGAAGTCCCACCGTCAACAGATCCTCGATTGGGGCTCTACAGCACAAACCTATATCGACCAGCAAGATTGGCAAGGTTTGGACGCTTGGTTAGAAGAACTCGCTTCTAATGAGTCTACTTGGGCAACGGTTCTGCAATCACACCTAGACGTAAAAGGCGGTAATCCGCTCAATGAACGGTTTTGGGAAGGCTACGGCATTGGTCGAAGTGTTGAATGGAAAATCAACCTCGATTTTCCAGACAATCCAATCATGGAAGTGCCGCTTTCTCCTTTTGGGTATCATTTTCTGATTCTACTGCCCGACCGAATGCGCCCCGGAACTTACATGTCCCATGCGTTTTGGTTGTTCCGTTTTGTGATTCCATTTCTCTCTTTACTGGCACTTACGGTGTATTTGTACCGTTACGTCATGCGTCCATTACAGCAGTTCCACCGAGCAAGCCAAGCTTTCAGCCAAGGGGATTATTCGGCGCGAATTGGACAGACCATGAAGTTAGGCAACGATGAAATAAGCCAAGTCGCGCGAACTTTCGACAAAATGGCGGAACGAACCTCAGATGTGATTCAACACAACAGAAACTTAATCGCCGACATGTCACATGAGATACGTACCCCACTCGCTCGAATAGAAATGGCCATAGACTGCGTCGATAAAAACATTGAGCGCGAGCAGATGTTACAACGCATCAAAAGCGACACTCATAAGATGCGCAGTACAGCAGAAGACACTCTCACCCTTGCATGGATTGAAAACGAACAACCGAACCTCAGAACGGAAGCATTTGACTTAGCAGAACTGGTTGAAATCATCGTTGAAGATGCACGATTTGAATACCCGGATAGGCACGTGTTACTGCAGCAAGACGAATCATTACCTATCAATGACTCCAACCAAATGGCACTCAGCCAATCGTTAGAAAACGTCATTCGCAACGGTTTACGTTACACCCAACCTAATGAAGCGCTAAAAATTGAGGTGCGAAACAGTAGCGAGCATTATCAAATCGTCATTACCGACTCTGGACCTGGTATCGACCCAAGTTTGTATCAACAAATTTTCAAACCTTTCTTTAAGGCCAATAATCAAGTCGCATCACGTAAGGGCTTTGGTGTTGGGCTCGCGTTAGCGAAAAGGCATATTGAAGCCGTTGGCGGCAAGATCGTTGCCTACAATGCGCCAGAGCGAGGTTTAGTGATGGATATTACCTTGCCCAAACGACGTTAAGCCTCACCCATAACAAGGATTGTAACAGTTGTAAAAGTCGTTTACTCAGCGTGGAAGAATCACCAAAATCTCACTCGATAATAATTCTCATTAACAATGGAGGTTACGGTGTCTGCTTCAACCGTATTTAAGCTAAGCCCACTTAACATCGCGCTTTTAGTGGCGTCACAAGCGACTTACGCCAAGGATGATATGGAAGTTATCGAGGTGACTGGTCACACACCGGAAGGTGTCGATATCTCGATAGACTCTGACCAACTAGCAAAATCCCAAGCTCAAGATCTTAATGATATTTTCAGAAAGGATGCCGAAGTCAGTGTCGGTGGCTCATCAGGTATTTCTCAAAAGATCTACGTCCGAGGTCTAGAAGATACGATGCTGAATGTCTCTATCGATGGTGCAGAACAATCCGGTAACCTATTTCACCACCAAGGCCGATTATCGATCGAGCCAGAGCTGCTTAAGCAAGTCGATGTGAGTGCAGGCTCCGGACGAGCAACAGACGGCCCTGGCGCACTTGGCGGCGCAATTAAATTCACCACAAAAGATGCACACGATCTGCTCGCTGCAGACCAAACCTACGGTGCAATGTTGAAAGGTGGCTACTACACCAACAATGAAGGCTACAAAGTATCGGCAAGTCTTTATGGTGAAGTCGCCGATCAACTTGGTTTGTTGGCATCATTCGGTTACATCGATGGTGACAACATTCAAGATGGCAAAGGTGAAGAGCAGCCTTATACAGCGCTAGAACAGCAAGTTGCCCTCCTTAAGCTATCTGGTCAACTCAATGACGAACACTACCTCTCAGTAAGCTACGACTATCGTAATGACGATGGACGACGCTTGAATCGCCCGCACTTCCAACCAAGTTTCAAAAACGAACCTTTAGACCAAGAGACGGACCGCTCGACATTCACCTTAAACCACAAATACAGCGCGAGTGACCTATTCAATCTCGATACGACCTTCTACTACACGGACAGTCGTCTTGCCCACAAAGATCACCCACGTTGGGGAACGAGCGATGGCTCAATTCAAACTTCTGGCGTGAAGAGCTTCAACACTAGCAAACTCACCGACCATACTTTGGTTTACGGCCTAGATTACAAGAAAGACAAATCAGAATTTGAGACCAATTACGATGGTAAAAAGGATGATGAAGAGAAAGGCACTGTCTACGGTTTGTTTGTTCAAGACGACTGGATGCTGACAGACGCTCTTATTCTCACCGCTGGTGCTCGTTATGATTGGTATGAACTGACCGACAACATGGGCCAAGACTTTGACTCAAGTGGCTTTAGCCCTAACGTTGGTATCAATTACAACGCCTTTGAAGGTTTGAACCTATTCGCGAGCTATGCGGAAGCGTTTCGTGGGCAACAAATCAAAGAGTTATTTGTCATCGACTACCGCGAAAATGATCCAAACCGTAAGCCAGAGGAAGCGCGCAATCTAGAGCTGGGTGCAAACTACCAATATGACGAATTCTTTGCTGGCTTAACCTTCTTTGACAGTACCATCAAAGATGTCGTCACCAATCAAGGGGCCGTGTACACCAATGTTGGCGATTTAGATAATCAAGGCATCACCGCTTACCTAGGTTATGCGATTTCAGATGTGTCAGCTCGCTTGAGCTACAACCAATCACGCCCAGAACTCAACGGCACTCCACTTTCGGATGATGACTCCACCCTAGGCACATCAATCGGTGACACTTGGGTGCTTGATCTGATCTATCAGCCGATGGAAACACTGGAGTTTGGCTGGAATGCTCGATTTGTTGAACGTCTAACCGACGTGGCGGATCCAACCGTTCATCCAGAAAAGCCAGGCTACGGCGTACACGATGTTTACGCATATTGGATGCCCCTCGCTGACGAAGAGTTATCTCTAACGCTGTCTGTGAAGAACGTATTCGACAAATACTACTTTGACCATGCGTCGTACATGGAATACATCGGTAGCCCTGTTGCCCAAGGCTACGCAAGTCCGGGTCGAGACTTCCGCTTTAACGTGACTTACGCGTTCTAGGTTTGTCTCTTGCTTTGCATTGACCTAACAATAACAACCCGGAAATCGGAGCAATTTGCTCCGATTTTTGGTATTTGGCGACTTATTTTGCTTTAATTAACGCAAATTCAATTTACTCAAAATAACTCAATGAATTTACGTTTAATTTTTACACTGTGTATCGCCACTCTGTTTGCAGGTTGTGCGACCTATGCGGGCCTAAACTACGACAAACTGTTTGGCCCTGAAGAAGTGCGCGAGCGTACTGTTGCTCTTGAGACGCCCCAAGCGGACTTCTTTCAACATGAAGTAAAACCTATCGTCAATAATCGATGTGTGGTTTGTCATGCCTGCTACGATGCCCCTTGTCAGTTAAAACTCTCTTCCGTAGAAGGCATCGACCGTGGTGCAAGCAAAGCTTTGGTTTACGAAGGCACACGCTTGACCGCAGCAGCCCCAACTCGCTTATTTGAAGACGCGCAAACTACGCAAGAATGGCGTGATGCTGGCTTCCATCCTGTGCTCAACGAGCGTGAGCAGAGCATGGCGGCTAATATGGATGCAGGTTTGATTGCTCGTATGTTGCAACAAAAGGAACGTCATCCACTCCCTGATCAAGTTCAATTAGAAGGCTTCGATTTCTCTATCGACCGTGAACAAACGTGTCCGACGATAGAAGAGTACGCAAAATACGAACAAGACAACCCGACATGGGGAATGCCTTTCGGAATGCCGAATCTAACGGCGATAGAATATCAAACGCTCATGCTTTGGCTGGAAAATGGCGGCATCATGAATGCGCATATCCCGCTTACCGAGCAACAAAAAGCTGAGGTACAGAAATACGAGACGCTGCTGAACAAGAGTTCTCGCAAAAACCAACTCGCCGCTCGTTATATTTACGAACACCTTTTCTTATCGCACCTGTTCTTTTCTGAACTGGACGGTGAGCAACCACGATTCTTCACTCTCGTTCGCTCTTCGACGCCACCGGGAGAGCCAGTAAAACGCATCACAACGCGTCGTCCTTATGATGATCCGGGTGTTGAACGCGTGTACTACCGCATCATTCCTGAGCAAGGCACTATTGTCGACAAGACGCACATGCCGTTTGCGCTGAACAAACAACGTATCGAAAACTGGAAAAAATGGTTCATCGATGCCGATTACGAAGTGGCAAAATTACCAAGCTACGAGCCTGAAATCGCCGCAAACCCAATGACCGCATTCATCGATTTGCCGGTGAAGTCGCGCTTCAAGTTCATGTTGGACAACGCTCAGAACACCATCATGGCTTACATCAAAGGCCCAGTATGTCGTGGTCAGTTGGCATTAAACGTAATCAATGATCGCTTCTGGGTATTCTTCCTAGACCCAGACAAAGCCGACATTCCTGAAGTCAACGAATTCTACCGCTCACAAGCAGCGAACCTAAAACTTCCCGGCGAGCTTGAAAGCAATACTGTGCCAGTAACCAACTGGGTGAAATACTCGCGTCAGCAAGCACGCTACCTAGAAGCCAAATCTGACTTCATCAACAAGTGGTTTAAGAACGGTGAGCACCTATCGACCGACGTAATTTGGGACGGCAACGGTACAAATCCGAATGCAGCTCTTACGGTCTTCCGTCACTTTGACAGCGCGTCAGTGGTGCAAGGTCTAGTGGGTGAACAACCGAAAACGGCTTGGGTTTTGGACTATGCCCTGCTTGAACGTATCCACTACCTACTTGTTGCAGGCTTCGATGTGTACGGTAACTTTGGCCACCAGCTGATTACCCGAATGTTCATGGACTTCTTACGCCTTGAAGGGGAAAGTAACTTTATTGCCCTACTGCCTGCTGATATGCGCCACCAAGAACATTCAAGTTGGTATCAGGACCAACCGCGTCAACTGAGTGACTTCTTACAACGCAACGTTGCGCCATTTAGCCAACCGACCAGTGTTGTGTATCACACCGACGATCCTAAATCGGAGCTATTGGATATTCTGCGCAAGCAAGTATCACCTATCTTGTTGCCACGATACGACATCGTCGATACCGCGCTGACCGTAGAGAATGAGCAGCAGTTGGCGAGCATCAACCAAGTTCGTGGTGAAGGGCTAAAAACGGTACCGCAAATCACGATGCTAATGGTGCGCAGCAAATCCGGTGAGGATGAGCTTTTCACTCTTATTCATAATAACGCTCACATCAACATTTCTAGCTTGTTTGATGAGGAGAGCAATCGAGACTTTGCGAAAGATGACATGACCATTGTTCGAGGTGTGGTTGGCAGCTATCCAGCAGCGTTTTTCTCAATTGAAGAAGATCAAGTAAAAGAATTTGTCGATCAATTTAGCACCCTTAAATCCGAGGATGATTACGTTAAGTTACTGGATAATTTTGCTATTCGCCGAAGCTCAGAAAAGTTCTGGCCATTTAGCGATCGTATCCACGATTGGTATCGTACAAAACAACCGATCGAATTTGGTTTACTTGACTATAATCGTTTTGAGAATCGATGATGATTTAAGGGGGTTCTCATGAGTATCCGAGACAACATCGCCGCTCTCGAGCAACAGATATACGTTGCCTGCTCAGAGGGGGATTACGACACGGTCAACATGCTTGAGCACCAACTCGAATACTTGCGTGGCAGAATGGAACATCCGTTCGAAGATGATCCTTATGCTCTAGACACTCGGTTCGAGTGGGAAGATGATCTGACCGAATAGAAAAAACCTCCGGCGCAAACCGGAGGTTTTTGTTTTTAGCCCACGAGCTAACCGCAAGACGCAAGGCGCATCACACGCCTTTTATTCTGCCATCAAACGGTCAAGTGCAACGACCGAATCGGTCACTTGCTTCTTAATAATGTCTTGCTCGCTTGAGTATACTTCTAATGGTTCTGATGCAATTTCAATGCTTTGGCAGGTATCCATCAATGCCGTCAAACCTAAGCTGCCTGCACTGCCTTTCAACTTATGAGCAAGATCTTTTACTGCTCGGCTATCGCCATTATCCGCAGATGTTTCCATCTGACTCAGTACGTCAGTACTGGTTTGTCTAAACAAGTCGATGATGTGCAGCATTTTCTCTCTACCCAAGATCTTCATGTCTGACTGAATCACATTCGGATTGATGATAACCATTGCTGGCTCCTCTGCTGTCGGCTCATTGATGACCGGTGTCTCGTTAATATCAGTGATTGTTATCGTCTCATCCTGAGGGTCACACTTGCTCATTTGGGGCAGCAAAAGCTGTTTGCCATCTAACATGTCTTGAATAAGCGTAGCAAGTGCTTCTTTTTCCATTGGTTTCGGTAAGTAGCCATCGAAACCCGCTGCTAAGTAGCTTTCTACTTCTTCAGCAAATACGTGAGCAGAAACCGCAACCATTGGTGTTGGTGCAAGTGCTTTATCTGCTGGTTTGTTACTTTCTATTTGTTTCAGTCGATGAATCAAGTCAGTGCCATTACAGTCAGGTAAATTAATATCGACTAATGCGATATCGAAGTCCTGTTTTTGCATGATTCGTTCCGCTTGCGCACCATCTTCCGCCATGACGACTTCATGCCCCATGCTTTCTAAGAAACCTTCCGCAACCACCCGATTTACCGGATTATCTTCGACAATGAACACCTTCGCTTTGATCTTGCACCGTGCACTCGCAATAGAAACGGTTTCAACTGGTTCACTTTCCTCCAAAGGAATCGAGAACCAGAAACGGCTACCATGACCTTCATCAGAGTCAACGTCCAGGCGTCCACCCATGGCTTGAATAATACGGCGGCTAATGGCTAAACCTAAACCTGTACCACCAGTTTGATTTAAACCACCTTCCGCTTGGGTGAAGGCATCAAACAACGTCTTCTGGTCTTTTTTCGCAATGCCAATTCCGGTATCTGAGACTTCAAATAAAACTTGTGATTCGTCTTCTGGATTCAAGCTGACGTAGATATCAATCTCCCCCTCCTCAGTAAACTTAATCGCGTTACCAACTAAGTTATTCAACACTTGGTTGATACGTGTCACGTCACCTTTCCAATAACGACCTACATCGCTTTCAATATGGTAAGAAAAGAGCAACTTCTTCTCTTGTGCCTTACCGTTCATTAGCTGGAAAGTGTCTTCAACGATCTGATGCAAGTCGAAACCTAAACTTCGTATCTCTAAGTGCCCGGCTTCGATTTTGGAGTAATCTAAAACGTCATTTAAGATCGCCAATAGGGTTTTGCCACTGCGGTTGATGATCTCTGCATAACGCTTTTGAATTGGGTTTAGCCCTGAGTCTATCAGCAGGCGAGCGGTTCCGAGCACTCCGTTCATCGGTGTCCGAATTTCATGACTCATTGTTGCCAAGAAAGCAGACTTCGCACGGCTAGCTTGTTCGGCTTGTTTCCGTGCTTTCGCGTGGTTAAGCACCTCTTCATTTAAGCGACGGTTTGCTTGTTTCAACTGAGAGGTACGTTGCTCGATCAACTCTTCTAGGTGCTCTTTGTGTTCTTCTAATTCTCGCTTAGCTTGCGCTTCGCCTTCGGCCACGACTTTAAGCGCTTGCGCCGTGTTACGTGCCGTAATGATCGCCTGCCCCATATGTGCAAGTTCGTCTTTGCCTTTTACTTCTAACTCAACCGCCAAATTACCTTGTGCAACCGACAATAGCGCTGCCGAGTATTCCCCCAGACGCTTAACCACCGAAACATACACGACACGCCACAAGATCAAGACAACGATGATCAAACCAATGATAGAAATCACCGTCAGGGACCACTGTGCGAACTTCAAGGTATTCGTAAGCTCATCGACAGCCACACGTGTCGTTTGGTTTGAGTCATCCACCAGCTTGTTGACGGTACCATTTAGCTCAGAGAAGAGCTGTAACGTCCCTTGCATTAACTCTTGAGACTGCTCGTTGTTTTCGTATTGTTGAAGCAGGATAGTAAACACAACTTGTCGTTTACCCAGCTCTTTTAGTAGTTGCCCCATCTGCTCTGAGCGAGTCGGGTCTTCTACCGCCAATACACGTCGCTTCATGATTTTTAGATTGTCTTCAAACTCAGTTTGGATTTGTTGAATACGATCCACATTGGTGAGGGTGCGAGCTTCTTCAATCTGGTTGAGCATCTTAAACGCCAATAAGTGCAATTCATGCAGTCGCTCAGTCAGATCGAGATCGACTTCTACGAGCGCATCCAAAGCTTGGTAAACTTGAGCTTTTTTGTTGGTTTCAAGAAGGTCATAAATATGAGTGACGTTAGCAACCGCGATCGTACTGGTGTTTTGAACTTGGGTGCGAGTCAGTTGCTCAAGCTCTTCACTCAATAAGCGCATTTCTTCTACGCGCGTATCGATCTCTTTGGCGAGCCACAGCTTTCTTTCTACCGTCACACCCAATTCAGCTAGATTATTGATGACGTTTTGAACGTGATTTTCTAAGGTTTCGAGTAAATCAGCGTCAAACGACTCGCCACCCAGTTCTTTGATGTGAGTAAGCAGCGATTCAAGCTGATCAAACAGCACTCGTCCCGCCTCTTTACGCTCTTGTTCATTTTGCGCATTCGACAACATTTGCACCGATGAAATAATGCGAGTGCTGAGCTCCGAAACTTGTCGAGCTTCAATCATTGCCGGAATGGCAGCGTCCACCACGTTCCTTTCTGTTTTTGCCACCAGAGAAAACCCTGATACACCGATTAGCGCAGACAGCATGACCAGCATTGCCATCGCAATGAAAGACAATAACAGTTTGCGACCGATGCTTGCGGTAGCTAGCAACATATTTTCCTGACCTTAATATTCGTGTTCGGCGACATATTACGTTATATTTTGCAGTGTTTACTTAATCTATGCCAACGAACTTCATTTCATGGTTATAAATCAGCGCTCATTTCGCACAATTTTCAAGCATTCAGCTCTCGCAATGTCACTTTTCGCTTCAGTGCCAGCTTTTGCGACAGAGAAAGTCTGTGCTATTTACCCTCATTTAAAGGACTCATACTGGTTATCAGTAAACTATGGAATGGTTTCCGAAGCGGAAAAACTTGGTATCAACCTTCGTGTTTTAGAGGCTGGTGGTTACCCAAACAAAACTCGCCAAGAGCAACAACTGGCTTTGTGTACCCAATGGGGTGCAGATGCCATTATTCTTGGAACGGTCGATCCACAAGCTTACGAACACAACCTGAAAAACTGGATAGGCAATACGCCCGTGTTTGCGACCGTAAACCAACTTGAACTCGATCAAGAACAAAAACAGCTACTTCAAGGTGAAGTTGGTGTTGATTGGTATTGGATGGGTTACGAAGCAGGTAAGTTCCTCGCAGACAAACATCCGAAAGGGTCAGGCAAAACCAACATCGCTTTATTGCTTGGACCAAGAACACGTGGCGGAACAAAACCGGTAACAACGGGGTTTTATGAAGCGATCAAAGACAGCGACATTAACATCGTCGATTCCTACTGGGCAGATAACGACAAAGAACTGCAACGCAATCTAGTCCAACGTGTGATTGATATGGGCAACATTGATTACATTGTTGGCAGCGCCGTTGCGATTGAGGCCGCAATCAGTGAATTACGCAGCGCGGGTAAAACCGAGGACATTGGTTTAGTTTCGGTTTACCTCAGCCATGGTGTTTACCGAGGTTTGTTGCGTCACAAAGTCCTATTTGCACCTACCGATAAAATGGTCCAACAAGGCCGTTTATCAGTGATGCAAGCCGTGCATTATTTACGTCAGCAACCGTATGAGAAACATGCGTCACCAGCCATTAAAGCGCTAACTCCGAAGACTCTTCATGACGACACAATTGAAGAATCGTTATCTCCGTCAGAATATAGGCCGACATTCAGCGTTAATGCAGTTGATTGATAGATAAAAAACGTGTTTTATTGGACGGCAACGAATTTAAAATCATAAAAATGGAAATAACTTGATGCAAAAAAAGACTCGTACCATGCCAGCGCACAAACATGTGGCATTGGTTGCCCACGACAACTGCAAGCCTGAGCTACTTCGTTGGGTTAAAGAGAATAAAGAGAAACTGCAAAGCCACTTCTTGTACGCTACAGGCACGACTGGCCACATGCTAAGCAAGGAAACCGGTCTAGCAATCAAGAGCATGATCAGTGGCCCAATGGGCGGTGACCAACAACTTGGTGCTCTCATCTCTGAAGGCAACATCGATGTACTCGTCTTCTTCTGGGACCCACTGAACGCTGTACCGCACGACCCAGATGTAAAAGCGCTGTTGCGTATTGCAAGCGTGTGGAACATTCCGGTCGCGACAAACCGCGCTACAGCTAAGTTCCTATTCAATTCCCCACTGATTGACCAAGAAGTGGACATTGAAGTGCCAGACTACGACGCTTACCTAGCAGAACGAACATAAGCTCTGAACGTTAAATCACACATAAAACAAAGGCGATACTGAGTATCGCCTTTGTTGTTTCTAACCGAAGAGAAACGCTTCTAACGTGAAGTCTTTATCTAACGAGAAGTGACAATTGGATAATCGCCGTTCACCAATTCTTGAACAAACCCAGAGCCAGCACCGGTGTGCGTGATCCATACTTTCTCTTTAGCACGAGTCAGCGCAACATAGAACAAACGACGCTCTTCCGCATAAGAGAATTTGTCTTTTGACTCCGTCAATGCGCCATCAATGTGGGCTTGCTTTTTCTTAGCAGGGAACTGCCCTTCGTCCACAGACAAGATAATAACAAAATCAGCTTCCCTCCCCTTACTTGCATGACACGTCATAAAGCGAATCTCAAGGTTCGGGAAACGCTTCAACCAATCGTCATATAGATCGGGTTTGTGATAATGGTTTCGCCCTAACAGCAGTACCGATTTCGTTTTCTTCGCTTGCTGGTTAAGTTGATCTAGGATCTTCTCAACTTGATTGCTTGGTGCAGTATGTACGCTCTTTTGTTTACGTTGCTTATGGCTATTGAGTGTTTTCGGCAATTGCGATGGGTTTTCTTGGATGAACGTGTTCGCAACGTCACCAATTTGATTGTTAAAACGGTAGGTCGTATCAAGGTAATGAACCGTTGAGTGAACAAAGCGATCTTGGAACCCAGTTGTTAAATCCACGTCCGCTCCAGCAAATTGATAAATCGCTTGCCAATCATCCCCCACAGCAAACAAAGTCGCGCCGGTTTGCTTCTCTGTCGATTCACACAGAGCTTCAATCAAAGCCAAGCGGTCTGGAGAGATATCTTGATACTCATCTACCATCACAAAACGCCAAGGTGAAATGAACTTACCTTTGGTCACATAATCCGTCGCACGACTGATCATGGTAGGAAAATCGACCTGGTTGGTTTCTTTGAGCATTTTTTGCCATGCACTAAAACATGGCCAACACAAAGCCAGTTCGCTATTCAAGCGCGTGTAGTCTTGATGATTCACTAGCTTCTCTTGCACTTGCTTTTTGGTCAAGCCGACCGCAGCAAGTTGCGAAAGCTGACTGTCTAACCAAGCAATCAACTTAGGGTTTTCTGAATGGCTACCTAGCTCATCGTCACCTTTCAAATAAGCAATCGGCCATTTATCCAAGTGCTTCTGCCAACGTTTAAAGTTGGTTGGTGTCATCCAATGTTTCTTAAGCCAGTCAATACACCAAGCCGAGCGTTGATTATCGTCTAAAGCCAGCGGACTAATTTCGACCGGTTGAGGTTCGACTTGATTAAGAATACGTAATCCAAGCTGGTGGAAGGTGTTCACGCGCACGTTTTCTGCCGCGAGGCCAACCTTATCAACCAAACGCTCCTTCATCTCTTTAGCCGCATCACGGCCAAACGCTAACATCAACAATTCTTCTGCTTGCGCTTGGTGACTTTGTAGTAAATATGCCACGCGTGCCGTCAATACACTCGTTTTACCAGACCCAGCACCCGCTAACACAAGGTTATGATCATCATTGAGTAAGACGGCATGCTGTTGGGAGAGATTCAGAGGTGACGACTCAATACGGTTGAACAACACTTCCCAATTCGGGCGTTCGTTCTCTAGCCAATCATGGTTACGTTGGCTCAAAGTTTTCGACGTTTCAGAAATCCAAGGTTCGATTTCAGCCATGCGCTTTGGCATGCGCATTTTCGCTTCAAGGAGACTGGTTTTAATCTCAACCAATTCGTTGTTGAGTTTATCGACCCAATTTTGTACTTGAGAATGCGGTAAGTAAGCAGGCAAGTTTTTAAGCTGATATAACTCGTCTTCCCACTTAGGCAGAAATTCGGCAAGCTTACGGCATTGAGTATTATGCCAATCCTGATATTGACGCACCGCTTCTACAGCAAACTTGCGACATTGTGGCCAAGGTAGACCTTGAACTAACCAGCTTTGTTGTTTGCCATCTTGCTCATGAGCAAAGAATTGCAAAGAGCTCCATAAAAGACCTCTTTTGACCGACACTTTGCCATTCCAAATCGTAAACGGGATGTGTTCTTCACTACCCACTGAACATAATAAAACACTGTTTTCTTTTATTTCGACTTGGTAATACTCATTTTGAATAAAAAACTGTGCTTTATTAGAGGCAGTAAGCTGCATGAAAGGTGCGCCTTTTGATATAGAAGTTCCCGTTTTATATCATTTTAGACGGTTAAATTGTAGCGATGGATGAAGCACAAATCGCGTTCTGTCGGTATTCTTAATTAAAATTCACATTACTGTTGAATTTGTGAACAAGAGACACGCTTCCATCACAAGCCTCCTTCAGTAAGTCAATGACAATTCTGTTGATTTCCTGAGCAACTGATGATTTTTATTAAATTAGGTCATAAACACGCTATAGTGAGTTTGTTAAAATTCTCTCGTTTTCCACCGGCAACGAAAGGCGCATCGTGCAAGCAGCTTTAAAACTTCGGCTCTATTGGGCAAACAAAACCATCAACTATAGCATTCTCATTTTGATCACCTTGCTTGGTGTGGTGATACCTACTTGGTATTTCGGCCAAAACACCTTAATCACTCCGCTTATCTTAGGTGTGATTGCCGCAGCTCTGGCAGAAAGCGATGACAGTTTTACAGGTAGGGTGAAGGCGTTATTTCTCACTTTCATTTGTTTTGCGGTTGCTGCCTTCTCTATCGAGATATTGTTTGATACACCGTGGGCGTTTGCTATCGGCCTGTTTGTCTCTACCTTCGGCTTTATCATGCTCGGTGCCATTGGACCTAAATACGCTAGTATTGCCTTTGGCTCTTTGTTGATTGCGATCTACACCATGCTAGGGGCGCACGAAAGCACGAATATTTGGTTCCAACCGCTTCTGTTGTTGACAGGCGCTGCGTGGTACTACTTTATGTCGATGATCTGGCAGATGTTCTGGCCGCTTCAACCCGTTCAACAAAGCCTCGCGACTGTCTTTCTTCAAATTGCAAACTACCTAGATGCCAAGGCAAAGCTGTTTCATCCAGTCACCAATCTCACACCACAACCCATGCGTATAGAAGCAGCAAAACTCAACGCTGCGACTGTGAATGCACTGAATGCTTGTAAAGCGACGTTGCTTAGCCGTTCTAAGCGCGGCCATATCGATGGTCCAAGTGACCGCTTCTTGAACATCTATTTTATCGCACAAGATATCCATGAACGCGTCAGTTCAAGCCACTATCGTTATCAAGATCTTGCGACAGAATTTGAGCGTTCTGATGTTCTGTTTCGCTTCAAATACCTGCTTGAATCACAAGCACAAGCGTGTCGCGACATCGCCCATGCTATCCGCTTGGGTAACGAGTATACTCACACAGACCAATCTATTTTGGCTTTAGCAGAACTGCAAAACTCACTAGGCTATTTAGAAGAGCAAGACCAAAGTCACTGGAAACGCCTATTAGCTCAGTTGACCTACTTGTTCAATAACTTAGCGACTGTTGAGAAGCAACTGAGCAACATCAATAACCCAGATGCTGAACGCCTAGAAGAAGACGTGCTCGATGACACCAACCCACACACGTTTAAAGCAATGTGGCAACGTATTGCGGCGAATCTACATAAAGATTCGATGTTGTTCCGTCATGCGCTGCGTATGTCAATTGCTTTGACAGCCGGTTACGGCATCATTCAAGCATTTGATATCGACCGTGGTTACTGGATTCTATTAACCACCCTATTTGTTTGTCAGCCGAATTACAGCGCAACAAGACAAAAGCTGACTGCTCGTGTGATCGGCACATTAGCGGGCTTGTTAATTGGTGTCCCGCTACTTACCTTCTTCCCCTCCCAAGAAAGCCAGTTAGTATTCATTGTTTTCTCGGGGGTGATGTTCTTTGCATTTCGTATTAACAACTACGGCTATGCGACGGGGTTTATTACCTTGTTGGTTTTGTTCTTGTTCAATCAGTTAGGCGAAGGCTACGCCGTAGTACTACCACGTTTGGCGGACACGTTAATTGGTTGTGTTTTAGCAGTCGGTGCCGTCATGGTGATTCTGCCAGATTGGCAATCAAAACGTTTACACAAAGTGATGTCCGATGCGATTGATGCCAACAAGCAGTATCTCGGGCAGATCATCGGTCAATACCGTATTGGTAAGAAAGACAACCTCAGCTATCGTATTGCTCGCCGCCAAGCACACAACAATGATGCAAACCTCTCTTCTGCCATCAGTACAATGTTGGCGGAACCAGGTAAGTACCGCACTGCGGTAGATGAAAGTTTCCGTTTCTTAACGCTTAACCACGCGATGCTGAGTTACATCTCAGCGTTAGGCGCCCACCGCACGAGAATTGAAGATGAATCTATTCATCAACTTGTGCTCGATGCACATCGCTGCATTCACCAGCATTTGGATGTGCTGCATCGCCAACTTCATCATCATTGTGAAGAATGCGACCTATCATCAATCAATGATGCAGATCTAGAGCAAAGACTGAATGAATGGCGTGATGAAGACGACCATTCAGCCCGCATGGTGCTACAACAACTGCATCTGATTTACCGTATGTTGCCGGAGCTGCATTCACTCGCTTCTAAGTTTGCCGTTCGCGTGAACTAACCCAGCCTAGAACGAACTAAGAATATTGAACTAAGTAACCATATTAAAGGGGTAGACTATGATTCTACCCCTTTATGATTAGCGTGCTTATTCATAAGAAAAGTCTTACAAGGCACTTGACGCTTACTGACATTACTCGGACAAAAAAACACCATTCAAAAACTAATCTAAGAATATTAGAACATTCTTTAATTGTGACCATGAAGGTCGCTGAGGTGGGTGGATGAAGGAGAAGCCCAAGAAATGTGAGGAGATCGAGATGACTACTCAGCAATTTAATGAATTAAGAAAAAAGATTAATGACCTGACAGCGAGCCAATTAAAGTCGCTTCAAGGCGATATTAATCACTCTCTGAATAAAAAAGAAAGCCCACTCCTGTCGAGTGAAGAACGTGAAATGCTTTCAAAACTGTTTGCTTAATCAAACAGATTAACAAAAGCACTTGCACGAATTTACAACACTTCCTATGCTAACAAAAGCATAACAAGTGAGAGAAGCAGCATGCCAATATCAGGAATTCAATCCGGATATCAAATGATTCAGCTATCGCAAAAGATGGCTGAAGACGCTGCCCATGACATCCAAAAAGACTTTGTGAAAGAAAACGACCTAGACTTCAATAAGGTTGAACTAGTCAAAGATTCCGAACTCTCATTTAACGCTCCTAACTTTACTCCCTCTCCAAATGCCGTCGAACCTTTGGTTAATTTGACTCAAGCCGCAAGCTACAACCGAATCGGCGCTTCTGTCGTTGATAAAAGTAATGAAGTGATTGGTAGCCTTCTCGATATACACGTTTAAGCATCCAAATTTCCAGTATTAGCATCCATCTGATGCACAAGTATGTGGGTTAATTTGTTTGTATCCACTTGCTTTCAAAAACATCCCCTTTCAGATACAAAAAAGCGCGATAACTCATTGAGCTACCGCGCTTTGGCTTTATGTCCGTTTAACCGTTAGACAGAATGTTATTATTGAGTAGAGATTCAACGATCTCATTCGAGCTAAGCCCATTGAAGTCAATCGCGTCACCTAAGTGCTCAACTACAATGGTCTGGTGCACATTCGTATCGGTGGTAATGTTCAAGGATACCGCTTCTGTAGATGCGTCATAATCCGCTGAGATATGTCCTAACAGATCATCCATATCGATCATTGGGCTGTTCAGGTCAGAGATCACTTCACGTAAATCAATCATGTCTTCGTTCACCGTAAAGTCAGTGATGGTATCCACTGCCCCTTCATCAACCGAATCCGCTGTCCACTTGAAGGTATCGCTGCCGTCACCACCAGTTAGGATGTCTGAGCCTAGACCACCGATAAGCACATCATCACCATCGCCACCCACGATAAGGTCGTCACCTTCCCCACCGATTAAGTTAATGCCTGTGTCTCCACCAACTAGGTAGCTGTCGTCTGTTGCACTTGACTGATCAATATCGTCGTTATCACCGCTCACATCCAAGCTAATTTGGACAGGTGCAGACTGGGCTTCATCACCATTAGATTCTGTTGATATCGCGGTAACAGAAATATCGTAAGAACCGGTATCAATACCACTGTTGGTGTCCGTCGCCACAATCTCTAGCGTATCAATTTCATCGCTTGGCACTGTCCAAGTGGTACCATCGAAGCTAATGCCTGATGGAGAAACTCCACTTGTCACCTCTGCACTAGCAGGTACACCCGTTAGTTCCAGTGAAAGTACCTCGTCAATGTCAGTCAACGCCGCCATGATACCCACAATTGCAAGGCCTTGACTGCTCGCGGTTTGGCTAGCAGCAATTTGACGAACGTAGTTAAACTGAGGATCGATACCTAACGTTGGCGCATCAGCCACAGGGGTCACATTGATGGTGAAGTCTTGATTCGCCTCCAATGCTGTACCCGATGCATTTTCAAAGTACACGCCGTTGTCTTCGACTTTCACCGATAAGGTGATTGAAGCGGCATCCACGTCTCCTGCATCCACAAATACGCCCTCAGAAGCATCTGTCGCGCCAAGAACGGAGTTAATGTTATCTGGTGTACCCATTAGGATAATTTCACCAAACATTCCCGCACCTACAGTGACACCACTACCTGCCGGTGGCTCAACACGAACGTCACCTTCTGTCACCGCTAGAGTTACCGTCATGATTTCATTCGCCTGTGCACCAGTAAAGTCGATGTCGCTTACACTAATACCAGTAATTTTCTGGCCATCGGCTTCGTTGATCGTATCCGTTACCGACGTTGCTGTGATTTCAGGTGCGTCATTGGTCGCTTCAACATTCAACACTGCTGTGCCAGCAATTGTGATTGGGTCTGGCGCACCGTTAGTGGTTCCGTCATCTGTGATTTCATAAGTGAAGTTAACGTCACCAAAGAAATCTGCAGCAGGTTCAAACGTCCATTCTGTCGCACTGACTTGCGTTAACGTCCCCGCCGAAGGGCCTGCCAAAGCAACATTACTAATGGTCAAGTTATCCGATTCAGGGTCGCTCGCATTACTCAGAAGTTCTGTCGCAGTAATCGTCACCGCGCCGCCATCTTCTTCCGTACTGCTTAGCGTTACCTCAGATGTTACCGGAGAATCGTTCACCTCGGTGACTTCAAAGGTTGCCGTTCCTGACACTGTCTGAGGATCAGAAGCACCACTCGTCGTACCGTCATCGGTAATGGTGTAAGTCAGATTCACCGTGCCGTTATAGCCCGGCGCAGGTGTAAATGACCATGTACCTGAGACGTTATCGAAATCCAATGTACCGCTACTTGGGTCGACCAATTGAACGCTACTCACTGTCAACATGTCGTTCTCAATATCAGAGGCATTCGCCAACAAATCAGCTTGGGTAATCTCCACCGCCGCACTGTCTTCCGCAATATCAGAAAGTGTCACTTCAGACGTTGTTGGTGCATCGTTTACTTCCGTCACATTGAACGACGCGCTGCCATTAACCGATTTAGGATCGGATGCACCATCTGTCGTGCCATCATCTGTAATGGTGTACGTTATTTCAACTGGACCGTTGTAATCTGGTGCTGGAGTAAACTCCCACTCACCAGTACCACTGTTGAAAGTAATGCTGCCCGAACTTGGATCGGTTAACTGAACATTGCTAACAGTGAGGTTGTCGTTTTCTACGTCTGTCGCATTCGCAATAAGATCCGCTTCAGAGATAGAGAACACACCACTGTCTTCTTCAATATCCGTTAGCGTCACTGGCGTAGTTTCTGGGGTATCGTTCACCGCTGTCACTTCAATATTGAAGCTGCTGCTGTTGGTATTTAGGGTGTCATCTACCCCACCAATCACCAGACCTTCATTGCCTTGGTCATCTACTGTCACGTCTACCTGAACGTCACCAAAGAAGTTCAGGTCTGGATTGAACTCAATCAGACCATCTGCAATGGCATTGTTTAGAGCAGCTACAGTACCTTTCAGTTCAACTGAATCCGTACCATCACCGCTCACGGTTAAATTGTAGGTAGTGATGAGCGTTGGGTTGAGCTCCAAGATACCGCTGTCAACAGTAACATTAAGCACATATTCCGCATTTGGATCGTCCAGTACAGCGTCTACATCGGTAATACTGAACCCATCAAGTAATAATGGGGTATCTTCTGGCGTTTCAACATCGACAGTATTGACGAATTCAGGTCGGTCATTAACCGCTTCGACTTCAACATTCACATCGAACTGTTTTGGCGTGCCAAGGCTTTGGCTGCCATCTAAGCCAGTGTCTACAGCTTGCACTGTAAACTCTAGCGTTCCATTCCATGAATTATCGTTGCGATCGCCCGAGTTAAAGACCACTTTATCCAAATCTTGAGCGTCAATCTCTAGGACAAAAACACCACTGCCTTGATCGATAAACGCTGTGCCATCAGACAAAGATAAGCTTGCGCCATCAGGGACGTTCGAAATCTCTACTCGTAGTGTTTCAGGATCGTTCTCTTGGTAAGTACCACCGTCACCAATCGATTCTTTATTGTCGACGACAAGCGCGTTGACATTGATATCGATGTCTTCACCTTCGTTACCCGAAACAAGAGTGTCTGGGTTTACGTCAACGTCATCACCAATTGGATTGATGACAATAGTGAAACTATTAGTGTGTTCTGTCGGCACTTTAAGCAATTCTTCTTGCGTAAAGACGGTAATACCAATATCCGCTTCACCACTAAAGTTCTTAGGCGGCTGTATTTGAATCGCACCCAAGTCAACTGACGTTTGTGTTGGGTCGTTGAGCTGGATGCTCCACTCACCACTACCGTTGTTTTTCACCGTGTAATCAGAAGAGCTAGAGGTAACAATAAAGTCCGTAGGTAAACCTGTCAGCTTCAAGGAAACGAACTGCTCTGAGCCATCATTATCATTTAGGCTGACAGATACGCCAGAGCCTGACTGCGTCAACGAAATAAGCGTATCTTCATCACCTGTAACAACAATAGGCTGAGTAGGATCGGCACCACTGACCGTAATGTCATCAACCACTGGTGTGATTTCAAATGACACATTATCGTTGAAGGTTCGCACATCAATATCGTCACCAGGATTTGTCAACGTCGTTTGGTCAATGATGGCAGTATCTGTAATCTCACCTTCAATGTTAATTTGAACCGTGTTTTGACCACCACCGACCGGGTAGTTTTCTTTCGGCTTGAATAACACTTCATCCAAAGCTCCCGCTGCAATTTCAGCTGCACTGAACTCGACGCTTGTGCCTAATGAATTACCACTCGAATCAACAAACTCACCCAGTGTCGTATCATCAAGCGTCAACTTGACATTGGTGAGCGTTTCTCGTCCTGCTAATATGCCGTTTCGGTTATCCGCAAAATCGATATTCAAGTTCAGTTGAATCAAACCATCTTCGTACCCGACACCGTCATTGGTTGGAACATCAATGCTCAGGTCATTAACTGGTTGCTTATTGGCATCTAGGCCAAGTGTGCCGGTAATATCTACCGTGATATCTGGCGTTACATCACTATCAAGTGGCTGGTCACCGGAAGAGCCAGGGACATCCGCAACGGGCAAGATTTGAATAGGAAGAAACTCAAGCGTAGAGTTTTCATCGCCCGACTGTGTATCTGTCGTTACGAAGTAGACTGGCAAGGTAAAGTCACCCGCCCAGTCTTCTGCTACACGTAAAGTAAGGCCGTCTAAACCGGTGATGTTCCCACTCGCGTCAATCGACGCCTGGAAGACATACTTGCCATCAACAAAATCAAGGTCAGTACCACCGATCACGAGGCCAGGGGGAACGCCCGCAGATGATGGGTCAATCACTAACGTCAACACATCTTCCACGCCATCCGCATTAATAGTGTTCACTTTCGACGCTAATTGAGTACCAAGGTCGACAATGTTGTCCTCATCGCCATCAATTTGAACCGTGTTATCAAGTTCAATTTCAGCTGCAACGCTGGTTTGAGGCGTGATGTCTGTTGGGAACTCAAGTGTGATGTCAGTTTGACGTTGAACTGTTGCGTCCTCTTCGACCGTATCTTCACCCAAGTCGTTCACTTGTGCGTAGATGGTTAAGCCAATTGAAGAAATACCGTTGTTATCGCCGTCGTCGGTGTCATCATTAGGTGTAAGATCCAAACCTGCTGGCGCAATAATCGAGAAGTTCTCTTCATCAGTGATCGTCCAGCGACCACCACCTTCATTCGATGCACCAACAATGACTAGCTGATTCAAGATTTCTGGGTCAGTAATACTGAATTGAACCACCAATTGAGTCACGACTTCATCAGAAGAATCATCAAACTCTTGATATTTGATGATGTTAGCACCGGCTTGGCCACCAGCACTGGTGTTAATCGTGAAATCGATATGGCCTTGAGCGTCGGCACGAACCACATCTGTCGTTGTACCACCAGACTCTTCAACCAGAAGGCGAGTTTGATCAGCGACATCACCTGTTAAGTTCTCTGGTTCAACAACCGGATTCACTTGAACATTGACTGTTCCGTTGATCACGGTAGATGCGATGCCCTCACCCGGATTTCCTGAGTCGACATACTCTGCATCAATTTCTTTCACCGTCACCTGTGTACTCAAGCTAAAGTCAGTACTTGAGTCCTGTTCAAGCTGAACTTGAATATAGCCATCTTGAGTGATTCTGGCAGAGAAGTCTTGCTCTGACTCGTTAGTTCCCGGAGTGAGCGTGATGCTGCCACCTGTCACGGTTTGCGCGACACCGTCAACATAAACAGTACTGCCATTTGGGAAGCCACTGATTGTTAGGCCAGCAAAGAATTCGTCCGCATCCGGGCTTTGCGTTGCTGTCGGCTCCCAATCAATATTAATGCGCGTGTCTTCATTGCCTTCAGAGCTAACGACATAGTTGTCTTGAGCATCAATCACAGGGGCAACTTTAACGCGGATTTCACCTGTTACCTCACGCGTATGACCATCGTTCTCAGTCACGATAGTGGTTGCTGTGATCGTAATATTTTCCGTTGACGACGCTTCAGGTCGAATAACGATGCCCGAGTTGACGTTAGCATTGGTAATGTTTGCTTCGTATATAGGTTGGCCTGCTCCATCGTATCCAACAAACGTCAAGTCGATAGAGGCACCATCGTTATCAAACAGTTCTACACCATCAGGGATATTAGACAGCAGCACTGTGATCGACTCTGAACTATCAGCAGGGTTATCTTTCAGCTCTCCAGATACCACACTAAAAGCCAAGCCAACTTCTCCATTTTCGTCGATTTCCGCTTCGATACCACGAACGGTACCATCGTCAAAAATATTCCAAATGCCAGTTTTATCATTCAGCTCGATGTCTGGGATATCCGCTACACCTTTCACCGCGACAATCACCGATTGCGTACCCAAAGAACGAATATCTTGAGCGGTGCCCGTTGATAGAGAGGCGTTGTCTTTCACAATACCTTCTACGTCAAACGTGAAGTCTTCGTTACTGTGTAACGGAGGAAGCACTTCAACATTAGCAAGGCTTGATTCTGGAATTTCGTAGTAAAGAACATTACCGCCACTGTCTGTAACTGTATTGATTTGGCTTGGATTTGCGGTATCAAGCCAAACTAACGTCACACCATCAATGGAGAAATTGTCTATGCGTACAAACAGCTCTTCTGACCCATCTATATCCGCAGAAGGTGTCATCTTAATCACTTCGCTCAGTTGCAGTGGGTCATGATCAGTCACTGGATCTACGGTGTCTTGAGTGCGAGCATTGTCCTCGAAGATATTAATTCGGTGAACCGTGAAGCTACCTTCATCCGCAATAGGATTCACGTCTATAACAATTTCTTCTGTATCAGAACGCGCGGTTTCTTTACCCGTTAACGGGTTCGTGTCTTCGGTTGTGATGGCAGTAACATCGAGTTTGATTTGACCTGAGAAATGCTCCGAAGGATCAACTTCAACCTCATTGATACGGCTTGCGTCAACAAGGTATTTGCCCCCAACCTCAGTGACTGGAGTACCATCTGAGTACACTAGCGTTGCGTCTGCGCCACCTTCGGTGAACACTAATTCATAAACAATCGCTTCAGGGTTGCTGAGGTCTTGAGTGTTGGCTTCGATATCCAGTTCAACGTTGTTACCATCTTCATCAACGGTGTAATCGAAAGTGCTGCTTGCATTCCACGTCGCGATATCGGCAACCGCATCAACTTCAATATCTAAGCGACCATTAATCGTATGATCTGGCGTACCATTGTTCAGGATTTCTACTCGGATACGTGGGTCGATACCCGAAGCATCCGTAGATGAATGACGATCCGGCACGAAGTACAAGTTGTCCAACGAGACAAGCTCACCGTTGAATGACTGCTCGACATTTGAAGCATCAAGAACAACCGTATTACCGACAGGCGTTAATTCAATGTAGTTACCGCTACCGTCTCGATAATAGAATGTACCATTGTGCGTGTTCGCATCACGAATGGTGATATCACCTAAGCTTTCAGTACGATCGATATCGTGCAAGTTCACGACAAGATCGACTTTCGCTGGTGTCACATCCAAGGTCGATAGATTATCTTGCGTATTCGCCGAATCGACGCCTGCAACGACACCTCCACGGCCTTGATCCTCAAAGGCAGTAACGGTAGACGTATCAATTTGTGCGTTGCGGTCCGTGATTGAGATATCAACATCGGCATCACTGGTATCGCCGTCGCCATCGGTTGCTACAACGTTAATGGTGAAATCAATCGAGTCTGTTTCAGTATGATCAAGATCGTCATTCGGACGGAAAGCCACGCGCCCATCGGTTAGAACAATTAAGCGACCGATCTCGGTATCCACACCATCAAGAACCTTATGAACGAACACGACTTGGTTGCTGCCGTTCAAATCAACAGAATCAGAGTCGACGCCGTTTTGCTTGAAGTAAATACCAGAATCATCAGCCGAGAATGAAGTCACTTGCGCGCCGTCAGCACCAAGATCATCATCGCCCTCTACAGGGTCTCGGAATAAGCGAACCGTGCGGTTTCCTTGTCCCTCAACACGTGAAATAGACGCATCGTACAAGGTTGGAACATCATCAGTAATTGTCACTGGTAAGTTAATACCGGCCGTATCACCATCGACATCAGTCGCGAAGACAGGGAGATCGAGTATAAGTGTATCTTCGCCTTGGGTTGAGTGGTCTAGTGCACCCTCAAGCGTAAACTTGTAAGAGCCGTCAGCGTTCAAAACTAGCGTGAACACTGAGTTACCATCCGGTGTTTGACCTTGATAAGTAAAGTTGTTGTTGCTTACCGCGGTTTGAACTAACGTTACCGCGAGGCCACCTGAAGTGACTCCTGAGATTGGGTTAGAAGTAAGATCCAGCTGGTAAGAGACAACCGTATCTGCCCCTTCTACCGTATCGAAATTGCCCGTTGCTTCTAGGCTGTCTTTGTTGGTTGCCTGAGAGCCATTAGCGAGATCATCCTCGTCAACAGCCAAAGCATCTGCTGATGTGATTTCAGGAATATCATCAACAATAGTGATTGGAAGGTTCAGTGATGATGACGTGTCACCATCAAAATCTGTAACTGTAATTGGAATATCAATGACAAGGTTGTTTTCTCCTTGAACAGCGTCATGGTCGACTGGTCCCAACAGTTCAAATTGGTAGCTGTCATTATTAGCATCAAGAGACAACGTGAAGATCTTAGTTGATGTGCCAGTAATCACCGCTTCGTAACTGGTTACACCGCCAACCGAGCTCACCAAATTCAACTCGATACTGCTGCCGTTCGAAGTTAAGCCAGACACAACCGCATTGAGGTCAGAAACTTGGTAGCTGACAATCTCATCCGCACCATCAACCACCTCAAATCCACCAGTTAATACCGTTGAATCGCTACTTGTCGTGTCTGAGCCACCAGCAAGATCATCTTCATCAACGGTTTGTTGGCTAGAGTCTGTCACTTTCACAATCGCTGGAACATCGTCCACCACTGTGATCGGCAAGGTGATGTTATTAGACACATCGCCGTCAAAATCAGTCGCGTTGACCGGAAAGTTGATGACTAACGAGTTTTCATCGTTACCCGCAGGATGATCAAGTGCGCCCAATAGTTCAAATTCATAGCTGTCTGCTGAGCCATTTAGCGTCAGTTTAAAGACGGTATCCGTCGTACCTTGTACGTAAGCTCGGTACTCAATCACACCATTTGAATTTGAAAACTCAACCAATTCAAGCGGCTGACCACCTGAGGTAAGGCCAGAAACAGGCGATGTTAAACTATCCAACTGGAAGCTAACGATAGAATCGGCACCATCCGTAACGTCAAAGTTGCCACCAATGATATTGGATTCTGGCGTGTCGTCCGAACCTTGGCTTGGAATATCATCCTCATCCACAGACAAGGTACTACCAGAGCTAATAGCATCAATGGTTGGCTTGTCATCGACGATAGTCACTGGCAAGGTCGCAGTGATGGTATCGTTGTCGCCATCCGTAATCTTCACAGGTAGATTCAACAAAATCTCATCAGAGTTAACCGCATGATCTAACTGACCAGATAACTCAAAGTCGTATTTACCATCTTGATGAAGTGTCAACGTGAAGACAGTCACTCCACCCGGAGTTTGTCCCACGTAAACAAGTGCGTCAGCAGTTGATGCACTGACGTCTTGAGAAAGCGTTACCTCTTCTCCACCCGATTTCAGATTCGGGATAGGATTTGAGCTTAGATCCAATTCGAAAGCATCAATACCATCTGCGCTAGTAACGTCAAATTCACCTGATACCGTTAATGGCTCTTTAGTGCCATCAGAACCAAGAGGTAAGTCATCTTCGTCGACACGTAGACTTTCGATGTTGGTAACAACCGGAACATCGTCCACAACGGTAATTGGCAATGTGAAGGCTGGTGAAGTATCACCATCATTATCCGTCGCTGTCACAGGAAGGTTGATGACGATCTCGTTTTGCTGATTACCATCTGGATGATCGAGCGGCTTTTGTAGGTCGAATTCGTACGAATTATTCGTTGCATCCAAGGTCAGTTCGAACACCACTTCAGCAGGATTGCCAGCGACACCTTGGTATACGTTCACGCCGTTTGCGCTAGAAGACAGAACTAAGGTGATAGCGTCACCATCTGAAGTCAGTGACGCAACAGGCGTGGTCAGGTCACTCAGCTGAATAGAAGCAACTTGGTCAGCACCTTCGGTGATATTGAAGGTACCTGAAATGACGGTATCTTCTGGGCTTGCGGCATCGGTACCAGCAGGAAGATCATCTTCATCAACCGTTTGTTCACTGCCCGTTGCCAAACCGTCGATAGTCGGAACATCATCCACAACCGTAATTGGTAAGGTGATGTTGTTCGATACGTCTCCGTCAAAATCGGTCGCGTTGATCGGTAAATTGATGACCAGTTCATTTTGTCCATCAGCATGATCGAGCGGTGCAAGCAAGTCGAACTCATAACTGTCATCCGATGCATCGAGCGTCACTCGGAAAACAGGAGTATTCGTACCATCAGTTCGCGCTTCATAAACTGAAACACCACCCGCGTTTGACACTTCAACCAGAACCAGTGATTGACCACCAGAGGTCAGGCCTTGTACTGGCGTCGTTAGGTCAGAAACACCGTACTCGACAATGCCATCAGAGCCATCAGTGGCGATGAAGTTACCCGCAATGCTGTTCGACTGCGTACCATCAGATCCGACTGTTGGGATATCGTCCTCGTCAACCGTTTGCACACTTGTTGCTTCGATGCCACCAAGTGTCGGTTTGTCATCAACAATCTTGACAGGGATTATCTCAGCAGAGGTATCGCCATCAAAGTCGGTCGCGATGATTGGGAAGTTGAGCGTCAACTCATCGCTATCTACTGCGTGGTCGATTGGACCTTCAAGCGTGAAGTTATAAGACCCATCGGTATTCACTGTCAGCGTAAAGACCGCTTCACTACCCGCTGTTGCTTTATAGGTAAAGCTGCCATCGCCGTTTGCGGTTTCAGCCAATGTAACTGCTACGCCTTGCGATGTAAGGCCAACCACTGGTGTTGCGGAAGCATCGAGCTGATAGCTCACTACTCGGTCAGAGCCTTGCGTGGTGGTGAAGTTACCATCAATAGAAATCGGATTGCTTTGGTCTGAGCCAATTGACGCTAGATCATCTTCATCAACCGTAATGGCGTCGACGTCAGTAATGGTCGGCTTATCATCCACGATGGTGACTGGGATCGTTTCTGTGGTGGTATCACCATCAAAATCCGTTGCGATGATTGGGAAGTTCAGTGTCAACTCATCACTGTCTGTCGCATGGTCGATTGGCCCTTGAAGCGTGAAGTTGTATGAGCCATCCGTATTCACGGTCAGTGTAAATACGGCTTCAGTACCTGCCGTCGCTTGGTAAGTGAAGCTACCATCACCGTTTGCAGTTTCCGTCAGCGTCACAGCCACACCTTGTGATGTTAGACCATCAACTGGCGTTGCAGCAGTATCTAATTGGTAGCTTACTACCCCATCAGAGCCTTGCGTTGTAGTAAAGTTGCCATCGATTGAAATTGGATCTGAGCCGTCAGAGCCAATCGTCGCTAAGTCATCTTCATCCACACGGATCGCGTCTACGTCGGTGATGGTTGGCTTATCGTCAACGATGGTGACAGGCAATGTTTCTGTTGAGGTATCGCCATCAAAGTCTGTTGCGATAATCGGGAAGTCGATTTGTAGACTGTCGCTGTTCACCGCATGGTCTAGTGGACCTTGCAGAGTAAAGGTGTAACTACCGTCTGGCTTCACCACCAATTCAAACACGGCATTGCCATCTGCTGTGGCAGTGTAAGTAAAGCTGCCATCACCATTTGTTGTCTCAGCAAGCACGACAGGCTCACCATGAGAGGTTAACCCTGCTACTGGATCTGCCGTTGCATCAAGCTGGTATTTAACAACGCTGTCCGAGCCTTCAGTTGTGCTGAAAGAACCCGACATGAACGCATCATCGTTTTGGTCTGATCCAATTGAGCCGAGGTCATCTTCGTCCACCGTGAGTGGAACAACGTTGTCAATGGTTGGAACGTCATCAGTAATCGTGACTGGAATGGTCGCGGTCGTCGTATCGCCATCGAAGTCGGTTGCAATGATTGGGAAGTTCAGAACTAATTCATCGCTGTTTAACGCATGATCAACCGGACCTTCTAGACGGAAGTTGTATGTGCCGTCTGCATTCACATTCATGGTGAAGACAGGATTGCCATCCGCGGTAGCCACGTAAGTGAAGCTGCCATCGGCATTCGCAGTCTCTACCAGAGTAACTGGCTCGCCTTGGGAGGTTAGCCCCGAAACAGGATCAGAAGTTGAGTCAAGTTGGTAGCTCACCACACGGTCTGAGCCTTGAGTGGTCGTGAACGCGCCTTCAACAAACACTGCGTCACTTTGGTCTGGGCCAATGCCTGATAGATCATCTTCGTCTACGGCCAGAGGCACAACATTATCGATGATTGGCGCATCATCCGTGATCGTAACTGGAATGGTTGCTGAAGTTGTATCACCATCAAAATCGATGGCAATAATTGGGAAATCAATCGTCAGGCTATCGCTGTTGGCGGCATGGTCAATCGGGCCTTGCAGCGTAAAGTCGTACGTACCATCTGTTGCTACATTCAACGTGAAAACTGGATTGCCGTCAGCGGTCGCAACATAGGTAAAGCTGCCGTCACCATTGGCGGTTTCCACCAAGGTAATAGCCTCACCCTGAGACGTTAACCCCATAACAGGATCAGCCGTTGAATCCAGTTGATAGCTCACCACTCGGTCAGAGCCTTGAGTAGTGGTAAACGCACCTTCAACGAACAGATCGCCGCCTGGGTCTGAGCCCATACCGGTAAGGTCATCTTCATCGACACTTAACGCATCCACCGCTGTGATGGTCGGTACATCATCAACAATCGTGACTGGAATGGTTTCAGTAACGGTGTCGCCATCAAAATCGGTTGCGATAATTGGGAAGTTAAGTGTCAACTCGTCACTATCAACCGCGTGATCAATTGGCCCTTCAAGCGTGAAGTTGTAAGAGCCATCAGTATTCACAGTCAAAGTAAATACAGGGTTGCCACCCGCTGTCGCTTCATAAGTGAAACTGCCGTCACCGTTTGCGGTTTCTGTTAGCGTTACCGCTACACCTTGCGATGTTAAACCGTCAACTGGTGTTGATGTGCCATCGAGTTGGTAGCTCACCACTCGGTCTGAACCTTGTGTGGTGGTGAAGTTGCCATCAATAGAAATTGGATTGCTTTGGTCTGAGCCAATTGACGCTAGATCATCTTCATCAACCGTAATAACGTCGACGTCGGTAATAACAGGCTTATCGTCCACGATTGTCACTGGGATAGTGGCATTTGTGGTATCGCCATCAAAGTCTGTCGCGATGATTGGGAAGTTTAGTGTCAACTCGTCGCTATCAACAGCATGATCAATTGGCCCTTCTAGCGTGAAGTTATAAGAGCCATCAGTATTCACTGTCAGCGTAAAGACCGCTTCACTACCCGCCGTCGCCTCGTAAGTAAAGCTGCCATCACCGTTTGCGGTTTCAGTCAGCGTGACGGCCACGCCTTGCGACGTTAAACCGTCAACTGGTGTTGATGTGCCATCAAGTTGGTAACTCACCACTCGGTCTGAACCTTGTGTGGTGGTGAAGTTACCATCAATAGAAATCGGATTGCTTTGGTCTGAGCCAATTGACGCTAGATCATCTTCATCAACGGTAATCGCATCAACATCGGTAATGGTCGGTTTATCATCCACGATGGTGACTGGGATCGTTTCTGTGGTGGTATCACCATCAAAATCCGTTGCTATGATTGGGAAGTTCAGTGTCAGGTCATCACTGTCTGTCGCATGGTCGATTGGACCTTGCAGCGTGAAGTTGTATGAACCATCCGTATTAACGGTCAGCGTAAATACGGCTTCAGTTCCTGCTGTCGCTTCATAAGTGTAGCTACCGTCGCCGTTTGCGGTTTCAGCCAGCGTGACGGCCACACCTTGTGATGTTAGACCATCAACTGGCGTTGCAGCAGTATCTAATTGGTAGCTTACTACCCCATCAGAACCTTGCGTTGTAGTGAAGTTGCCATCGATTGAAATTGGATCTGAGCCGTCAGAGCCAATCGTCGCTAAGTCATCTTCATCCACACGGATTGCGTCTACGTCAGTGATGGTTGGTTTATCATCAACGATGGTGACAGGTAGTGTTTCTGTCGACGTATCGCCATCAAAGTCTGTTGCGATAATCGGGAAGTCGATTTGCAGGCTGTCGCTATTCACCGCATGGTCTAGTGGGCCCTGCAGAGTAAAGGTGTAGCTGCCGTCTGGCTTCACCACCAATTCAAACACGGCATTGCCATCTGCTGTGGCAGTGTAAGTAAAGCTGCCATCGCCGTTAGCAGCTTCAGCAAGCACGACAGGCTCACCTTGAGAGGTTAATCCTGCTACTGGATCTGCCGTTGCATCAAGCTGGTATTTAACAACGCTGTCTGAGCCTTCAGTTGTGGTGAAAGAACCCGACATAAACGCATCATCGTTTTGGTCTGAACCTATTGAGGCGAGATCATCTTCGTCTACTGTCAGTGGGACAACGTTGTCGATGGTTGGAACGTCATCAGTAATCGTAACTGGAATGGTCGCGGTTGTCGTATCGCCATCAAAGTCTGTAGCAATGATTGGGAAGTTCAGTACTAGCTCATCGCTGTTTAACGCGTGATCAACTGGGCCTTCTAGACGGAAGTTGTATGTACCGTCAGCATTCACATTCATGGTGAAGACAGGATTGCCATCCGCGGTAGCCACGTAAGTGAAGCTGCCATCGGCATTCGCAGTCTCTACCAGAGTAACTGGCTCACCTTGGGAGGTTAGCCCCGAAACAGGATCAGCCGTTGAATCAAGTTGGTAGCTCACCACACGGTCTGAACCTTGAGTGGTCGTGAACGCGCCTTCAACATAAACAGCGTCAGTTTGGTCTGAGCCGATACCTGATAAATCATCTTCGTCTACGGCCAGAGGCACAACATTATCGATGATTGGTGCATCATCCGTAATGGTGACTGGAATGGTTGCCGAAGTCGTATCACCATCAAAATCGGTGGCAATAATTGGGAAATCAATCGTCAGGCTATCGCTGTTGGCGGCATGGTCAATCGGGCCTTGCAGCGTAAAGTCGTAAGTGCCATCTGTTGCTACATTTAACGTGAAAACAGGATTGCCATCTGCGGTCGCCACATAGGTAAAGCTGCCGTCACCATTGGCGGTTTCCACCAAGGTAATCGCCTCACCTTGAGACGTTAGCCCCGCAACAGGATCAGCGGTTGAATCCAGTTGATAGCTCACCACTCGGTCAGAGCCTTGGGTAGTGGTAAACGCACCTTCAACGGACAGATCGCCGCCTGGGTCTGAACCCACGCCGCTAAGGTCATCTTCATCGACACTCAACGCATCCACCGCTGTGATGGTAGGCACATCATCAACAATCGTGACTGGAATAGTTTCAGTGACAGTGTCGCCATCAAAGTCGGTTGCGATAATTGGGAAGTTGAGTGTCAGCTCGTCACTATCAACCGCGTGATCAATTGGCCCTTCAAGCGTGAAGTTGTAAGAACCATCAGTATTTACAGTCAGCGTAAAGACCGCTTCAGACCCCGCTGTTGCTTCGTAGGTAAAGCTGCCATCACCGTTTGCGGTTTCTGTTAGCGTTACCGCTACACCCTGCGATGTTAAACCGTCAACTTGTGTTGATGTGCCATCGAGTTGGTAGCTCACCACTCGGTCTGAACCTTGTGTGGTGGTGAAGTTACCATCAATAGAAATTGGATTGCTTTGGTCTGAGCCAATTGAAGCTAGATCATCTTCATCAACGGTAATTGCGTCGACGTCGGTAATCACTGGCTTATCGTCCACAATCGTCACAGGGATCGTGGCATTTGTGGTGTCGCCATCAAAGTCGGTCGCGATGATTGGGAAGTTGAGTGTCAACTCATCGCTATCTACTGCCTGGTCGATTGGCCCTTCAAGCGTGAAGTTATAAGAGCCATCAGTGTTCACTGTCAGCGTAAAGACCGCTTCAGAGCCCGCTGTTGCCTCGTAAGTAAAGCTGCCATCACCATTTGCGGTTTCAGTCAGCGTGACTGCCACGCCTTGTGATGTGAGTCCAGCCACTGGTGTTGCGGAAGCATCGAGCTGATAGCTCACCACTCGATCAGAGCCTTGTGTGGTGGTGAAGTTGCCATCGATTGAAATCGGGTCAGTCTGATCTGAGCCAATCGTGCCTAAATCATCTTCATCAACGGTAATCGCATCGACATCGGTAATGGTCGGCTTATCATCCACGATGGTAACGGGCAGTACGATTTGGCTTGTGTCACCATCGAAATCGGTAGCAATGACGCTAAAATCAAGGGTTAAGCTGTCGGTATTTGCCGCATGGTCGATTGGACCTTGCAGCTCATAACTGTACGAGCCGTCGGTATTCAAAATTAATGTGAAAACTGCACTGCCATTTGCCGTTGCGCTGTAGGTGTAACTGCCGTCTGCATTTTGCGTTTCGGCAATGGAGACGGTTTGTCCTTGAGATTGCAGGCCATTTAAAGGATCAGCATTTACATCCAACTGATACTGTACGACGCCATCAGAGCCCTGAGTCGTCGTGAACTGACCTTCAACCAGCGTTGGCTGTGATTGGTCAGAGCCTACCGAACTTAAGTCATCTTCATCGACGGTAAGAGCAACAACGTCGTTAATGGTTGGCACATCATCAGTAATGGTTACCGGTAGAACAAGTGAACTGGTGTCACCGTCAAAGTCCGTTGCGACAATAGTGAAGTCTAGCGTTAAGCTATCACTACCCACAGCATGATCGATTGGACCTTCAAGGGTAAATGAATAAGAACCGTCAGGGTTCACTTGTAAGGTGAAGATAGCGTCCCCTTCTGCCGTTGCAGAATAGGTAAAGCTGCCATCTGAGTTGGTTGTTTCCGTCAGAGAGATAGATCGACCCTGTGATTCCAACCCATTGAGTGGATCAGTGCCGCTCTCTAATTGATAACTTACAACACGGTCTGAGCCCTGAGTCGTCGTGAAGCTGCCTTGCGCGAGCACAGAGTCGCTTTGATCGGAGCCGATGCTTGATAGATCATCTTCATCGACGGCTAGTGCATCAACGCCATCAATCGTAGGAACGTCATCTTGAACTTGAATGACAATTTGCGCCGCTTCTGGTGTGTTCGAACCTTCGGTAATCGAGGAGCGGTCGCCATCTGCATCTACCGCGTAAACTGGCAGTGAGAAAGTAAGCGAGTCATCGTTAGCACCCGTATGATCGAGTTGTTCATACAAGTTGAATTGGTATTCGCCCAATGTAGGCGCATCAATCGCCACATCAAATACGGTGATACGCACGCCATCCAGCTCGATGAAGCCTTCGTAAGTGCGCACGCCGTTACTCTCGGACGCAAGTTCCAGTTGAACAACCTGCCCTTGAGATTGGAGTTCTCCACCAACATTAAACTCTGTAGGTTCCAACTCATAGTGATCAATGATGTCACTTCCGACCGCTGTGGTGATCGACCCAGTACCACTTGTTACTACCGCGCCTTCCTGTGAACCTTGGTCAACCCCCGCCTCGTCTAAAGACAATCCCGTCACGTTTTCAATCACTGGATTATCGCCATCAAGGATGGTCATCGTAAAGGTGTTGCTTGCCGTATCTTGGTCAAAGTCGACGATTGTGGTTGGCAAAGAGAGCTCAATCGTATCTTCACCGTTTGTTTGTTCTAACGGCTTAAATTGCTCAAATTGGTAGGTACCATCAGTATTCAAACTGATGGTTAAAACGGTTTCATTCGAGCCCGCAATGGACAAGGTGATAGTACTGCCGTCTTCAGAGAGTACCACCTCTGTCGCCTGATTATCACTCAGTAGGCCATCGAATTGACTAAGCCCTTCTTGATTAAACGTGACCGTTGCCAATTGATCACTACCAATATCAACAAAGGTGCCAGTGATTGGTTCAGAAGAAGATTCAACGTTTTCAAAAGTAACGTTTTGCGGCGCAGGATCATCGCCATCAATAACGGTTGTCGTAAAATCGATAGGCGCTTGAATGCTGTTCCCACCAATATCTGCGCCAGTAATATCAAAAGCGATATTGATTTGATCACCGGAGAGCGATACTTGGCCATCAGCAACAGACGCGACATGGTCAATACCCTGGCTAATCGTGGTAACGACCTCTAACTCTAAATCACGGCCTAAAGATGTCGCTTCGATCTCGATACGAAGCACTTCGTTACCTTCTTGAGTTCCGATAATGGCATTTTGCGCTTCGTCATAAACGAACGCCACTGGCTGACCACCAGAGGTAATATCACTGTTAAGCTCACTTAACAAAGACTCTAAAGAAGACGTTTCGGGTACAAATGAAGTAGTATCAAGTGCGAGATCCCCTGCTTCAACCAGCACACTAGACGAAATGGTTTGCGGGTAGCTTGATAGAGAAATTGAGCCTTCTGTTACTTGAGAAGAAAGAGACTGACCGCCGTCAGCAAAAATGGTGATGTCGAGGCCATCAATATCATCGTCGGTTTCGGTATCATCGCTTGGAGCCGATGTCTCGAAGAAGGTTGATGCGAGTACTTCAGGATTGTTGTACTCAATGGTAACAAAGCCCGCATTCGCAGAACCGGAACCACCACCTCCGCCAGGGCCTGCAGCGGTTGCTTCTAAAATGGCGGTAGGGTCGGCACCTTCCAAAATGGCTTGTTGAATCGCAGCCACGTCTTCTGCACCAAACTCAGCGTTTGCCGCTGCCGTTGGGTCAACATTGACTTGTCCGTCAACAGGCGCTTGAACGACCGCTTCCGTCGGTACAGCTTCAGGTGTCGGCGCTGGAATGCACGCCACACAATTTTCGTCTACTAAATAGAGAGAACCTTCCGCTAACACTTCAATTGAAGCGCCGTTTTCCGTGATAATGACATCACCCGGAACCAGTGTATCTCCAACGTTAACCGCTCTGACCTTCCCCTCAAGGTCTAAAGCGTAAACATCCCCTTCGACAGCGTCTACAATGACGGCTTGCGGCACAGCTTGTGTACTCATCTGACCCCCGCTAAATGGTTAACGTCTTTACGTTAGACCTTTATAAATTATTTTAGTTTATCGGAATGTGATTCACATTTTCTCATACGCTGATTTAACTAACTATTGAGTCAATAAACAATCATATTTTGCACTTTCGTTAATCAGTCGAAACGAAATCAGGATATAGTCACAATTATGTGACACCTTAACTAAGGTAAAACCCCAACCAAGCATATGAAAATAATAGCTTATTAATCAAAGTTTAGTTAGTTTGCATGAAAACTAGAAATGGAATCAGCTTAATGACTGAGAACAAGGCCGCCGGTGCCAATCAAAAGCGGTAGAAAAGCGAACAAAATGTCAAAACTAGAAGAACGCTTGGCGAGCCTGATCAGTAAGGGAGAAGAGAAAAACATGACCATCAAGTATTGGATTGCATAGTCAGAAGGAATCACAAGCAACATGACAACGTGCGTCATAATATGAATAACCACGCCCCACGAATGAGGTTTGGTACGCATCATCAAAGCAAGTGAATACAGAAAACTAATAGCAACAGGCATAACTCAATTCTTTAATTAATAATGATTATCATTTTCAATATTATGTCATTGTTGTCATTGCTTCAACTTTGTTTTGTCTATCATTTGAATCGTTATTATCAATCAACATAATAAGTAAAATTATCAACAATTTCTTTCCTAAACGTTTGCGTAATCGCTAACCTTCTCTTAACCTTGATTTGAGGCTTTTATCACGATTTTTCCATTGCTATAGTTCACCCATCAGAACAAACAAGACCATTCGAGGCATGGAGCTTCCTCGCTAATCTCAAGATGAGAAGAATAGGTACCGAAAACATTCGGCAGATTTAAGAGGGTCAAATAATGGAGATGAATATGGTTGAGATTTTAGGTTACGCGGCATCAATCATGGTTGCTATTTCGCTGACTATGAAAGACATCGTTAAACTACGTATCCTAAACTTCATCGGCTGTGCACTGTTCACTGCATACGGTCTAATGATTGATGCGTGGCCTGTTGTGCTAACAAATGGTTTTATTGCATGTGTTAACGTGTACTTCCTTGCTAAAATGCAGCAGGAAAAAAAAAGCCTAGCGCCTGAAGAAGCCTAGTAGAAATGATTTTAGAAAGCCCGTAAGTGTTACGCTTACGGGCTTTTTCGTTTGTTTCTTTTGATCCGCTCGTGCACTTTCGTTATCGTATCCAGTTCAACTCTAGAGTTTCACGACGCGAAAACATTTCTACATGAACCGATACAACGCCCTTCACTTTTTCTAATGACTCTTCAGAGTCCGCCTCACAAGTTATCAGTAAACGCTCCCCTTCTAACTTAAACTCCGTATTTCCAACAGGAAATGTCACCAAACCTTTTTCATCATTCCAAGTCGCCGGCACTTTACGCGCAAAGTGGCGACACAAAGTCACGAGATATTTCGCCGCATGCTCGCTTTCAATTACAGTGGTTTCTTTGATCATTTCAGTCCCTCGTCCCTTTCATAAAAAAGGCTCTCGTACGAGAGCCAAACATCTAAGGTTGTTGTTATTGCCCTTAGAGTTAGAATTGATAAGCGGCAGACAACTTATAGTTACGACCTGGTTCGTAATCGTCTAACGTAATCCCCCTTGCTGTGCCTGAGCGAGAGGCGTGGGATGTGTAGAGCTCATCAAATACGTTATCAATACCAAAGGTGACCGATAGCCCATCAACGTCAGAAGGTACCCATTGTGCGTACAAGTTGTGAACATCGTAACTGTCTTTCTTAGGTTGGCCGTCAAACACGTTGTCTTCCTCGAGCACAAACATTGAGTTCCAACCGAAAATGGTTTCTAACGAATCAGATTGGTAATCCAGCGTTAAAGCGATGCTGTCACCCATGTCAATGCTACGGCCATTACCACCCGCTACTGGGCCGCCCGTATCTTTGTTCTTCGTATCCGATTTAGAATAAGACAGCTTGCTGCCGAAGCTCTCGTAACCGTAGAAAGCGCTTGCTTCAAAACCTTTGATCTCGACATCACCTTCATTGTAAATAAGGTATGTTTGAGTCGCTCCTTGATACGCTTCTGCAATGTAGTCATCAATATCGGTTTGGAACACGGTTAGGTTTGCGCCAAATGTGTGTTCATTTACCGTCTTATTGAAACGAACACCACCTTGGGTGTTGAGTCCCGTTTCTGGCTTCAAACCATCTTGTAGATAAGCCACATCTTGGTAAGCAATAAAGGTTTCCATTAGCTCTGGACCTTTAAACAGCGAGCGAGAACTTGCAAACAACGTCCAGTCTTGTGTTACTGCCCATTCTGCCGCTAGTGCCCATGTCACTTCGTCGTAATCGTTGTTACCTGTTTCTGCTTTGCGTTGGTAGTCGTCAAATCGTAGGCCGGCTGTGATCGAAAGCGCGTCCGAGATAAAGAATTGGTCTTCGACGAACAAAGCTGTAGAAACCGCAGATTCATCCATGAACTTGCTGCTGCCATAGTAACTTTCAGAAGTCTTATCCATGTAATCAAGGCCGTAAGTCGCGCGATGATCAAAGCTACCCAGAGTGAGCAATGATTGGAATTTTGCGCTTAAGCCAAAGTTCTGATTTTTCGCGGTATTTTTCGATAAGCGGTTTGCTGGCCAACGCGGCGCCATGACAGATTCATCACGGACGATTTCGGTTTCAGTGTTATATAACGTGACGTCTCCTTGGTGTTGCTCACCACGAAGCTCATAACTTAATGTGACCGTGTCACGATCATAATCGGTAGGAATTAGAAGCTCACTCGACAAGCCATTATTAGCGTCACCAGACATATCAGGGCGTGGGTTGTAATCACCGCTGTCACGATACATATCGTATGAGATTTCTAGTCGGTGGATATCACCAAACTCATAGCCGAGCTTACCTAAAATGTTGTAAACATCTCCTTCTGCACCAAAGGTTTTATTGCCATCACCATCTTTAAAGTCATCACGTGTTACGTAGTGACCATAGACCATCGCGTCCACGTTTTCAGACAGCAATCCATATAGCGTTAGAGAACCTTGTTGGTTGTCGTTAGACGCATAACCGCCGTAAACGCGAGCACCAAAGTTTTCATCGTAACGCAGCAGATCACGAGCATCTTTAGTCTCAAAGTACACAGAACCACCAAGACCGCTTTGGGTAACAGAGTTATTACCCACTTGGATATCTGCTGACTTTAGAATGTCTGGGTTGAGTGTAAGGTTACCAATATGGTGGAACATATTGGCGTGCTGAGAGGCACCGTCTAAACGGATATCAAGATCGGTTTCCCCCAGACCACGAATGGTAATACGTTGATTGACAGAGTGTGTACCACCCACGTCGACGCCGGGAATATCACGAAGTAAATCAGACATGTGGTCAGCTTGTTTAAGCGACATGTCGTCAGCAAACATTGATTCGGTGTTACTGGATACCTTCGTACCCCACACCACTACCTCTTCGAAGTGAGAATCTTGAGCTAAAGCGGGATGAGAAAGTGCCACCCCGACTGCTAGGCATAGGCTTGAAAGCTTAATTGGTGAGCTAACTGGGCTTTCCATAAACGTCTTCCTAAATATAAATGATAATAATTCTCACGTATGATAGGGTCGCTATTGATAAATACAAAGACGAATCACTTATGCGAAATCGCATAGGTGTTATGAGGAAACGTCAAATGGCGGAAGAGACCAAAAAAAGAACTAAAATTGCCAAAGTAGCTCTAACCAAAAAGCTTGAGCAGACTGAAAAACAGATCATTGTAACCCAAGGTCAAAGCAACCAAACCCAACTCGCGGAAGGTCAATTCCTCTCCTACCAATACAACTACCAAATCTTTGTTCATGGCGGACGTTGCATTGAATTAGTCGATTCGAATATCGTTTCAACCGCGCATTCTGCACTACTGATTACCATTCTTTTGGAGGGGAAACTCTCTTTTGGCTACGATGACCTCCAATTTGATTTTGACGCAAGCAAAGGCCCACAAGGCGTGGTTGTTAACCTAGCTAAACCTGCAAACTTCCGCCGTTCGCTGATTCAAAACAACCGCATGAATAAGATTAATATTCTTATTAAGCCACCTTGGTTGGAATCGAGAATGGCGGGACATTGCGGTCACAAGCGCTTTATTGAAACTCACCAAGCCTTTTACACGCTGGAGCTTAACGAGACGTTAATTAAGCTGACACGAGCTCTCACTCAACATGAATCTCCGACAAACATGAAAGATCGTATAGAGGTAGAGAGTTTGATTTACCAAGTGCTCTCCCACTCGATTGGGCAAATGCCAGACGACTACTGCGCGGAGTGCGAAGAGAAAAAGCGTTCTGGCGATGCTCGAATCGAGGATGTCGTCAGTTACATAGAGACGCACCTCGAAGAAGATTTAACCTTAGAACGCTTAGCAGAACAGTTCTCGATGAGCGTCTCTAACCTCCAGCGTCGCTTTAAACAATCTTTTAATATGACCATCAACGGTTACATCCGTCACCGCCGGTTGGAGATCGCTCGTCAGCACTTGGAGCGTGGATTAGTCACCATCACAGAAGCAGCATACGAGGCGGGTTACCACCACCCATCGAACTTTACCAACGCCTTCAAGAAAGTGTTTGGTGTTCCACCACACGAGGTCGTGAACAGCCATTGATGGTATCCGTGTCAACGCCACAGAATAGGTTTGCTCTCAAAGCCATTTGGGAAGATAAACACTTGGCGTTATACTCGCGAGAAAGGTTATCTGAAATACAGAGGTCATCATGAATATTGGTGCAGTTGCGAAATTAACAGGTTTGTCTTCTAAGTCGATTCGTATGTACGAAGACAAAGGCATCATCTCGTCACCAGCTCGCAGCGATTCAGGCTATCGCGAATATTCTGACAAACACATCCAAGAGCTCAACCTTGTTTCCCGAGCGAAAAACGCAGGATTCTCACTGCAAGAATGCAAAGAATTTGTGCAACTGGCGCACAATCCAAATCGCAAGAGCAGCGAAGTGAAAGCGCGTACGATGGATAAGCTTCATGAAGTTGAGCAAAAGATCGCGCACTTGTTGGAGATTAAAAAGCAATTAGAAGGTTGGGTTTCATCTTGCCCAGGCGATGCCGAGAGCCGATGTCCAATCATTGACGAGCTCACCAAGTAAGCTCGCCAACCTTTCTATTTCGTTTTAATTTAATGAATGTAGCTTTAGTGGTAAGTACACATACGCTTGCCATTAAGCTCAATGATATTAAAAGGTGTCTCGTAGATATCTTCTAACGTGGATGCCTGAATCACCTCCTCTACTTTGCCAGTGGCAACCACTTTGCCCTTCTTCAACGCAAGGATCTCGTCGGAGTAACAAGCCGCAAAGTTAATATCATGAATCACCACAACCATGGCTTTATTCATATCGTGAGCAAGGCGCTGAACGACTTTCATGATCTGTAGCGAGTGCTTGATATCAAGATTATTCAATGGTTCATCGAGGAAAACATAATCCGTATCTTGGGCAATCACCATCGCAATAAACGCCAACTGTCGTTGACCACCACTCAATTCATCTAAGAACTTATCTTGAATTTCTTTCAAGTCTAAGTAGTCAATTGCTTGCTCGATGATCGCGTGATCATCTTTGGACAAGTTACCTTTTGAATAAGGGAATCGCCCAAACGAGACCAATTCTTTTACGGTAAAACGCATCGTGATCGTGTTTGCTTGGCGCAACACTGCCAGTTTTTTCGCAAGTTCTTTTGTGTCCCATTCTGCAATCTCTTTGCAGTCAATCATGACACTACCGCCATCTCGCTCGGTTAATCGTGACGCCATCGACAGCAAGGTACTCTTTCCTGCTCCGTTTGGACCAATAATCGATGTCACCTTCCCTTTCTCAAATTGGGTATCCGCGCCATCAACCACTTTGTTGGAACCAAATGCTTTGGTTAATTTATCTATAACTATCATGTTTATACGACTTTGTTTTTCAGCAGTAGATACAAGAAGTAGATACCACCAATAAAGTTAATCACCACGCTCAGCGTCGTTTCAAATGAAAATAAGTTTTCTATAATCCACTGCCCCGACAACAAGGCACAAATTGCCATCAATGAACAACCGACTAACAAGGTACGATGCTGGTAAGAGTGGAACATTTCACGGTTCAAGTTCGTCACCAATAAACCAAAGAACATGATTGGACCGACTAAAGCCGTCGAAATGGCAATGAGAACCGCAGAGAGAATAAAGATATTGCGCGTCACTTTAGGGACATCAACGCCTAGACTCTTAGCATTGTCTTGGTCTAGCCAAAAAACATCTAAAGTGCGATGCATGCGATACAACAACCAACAAGCGATGAGCAATATAGGCGAACTGAGATACACCAAGTTCACCTTCACATTGTTGAAACTCGCGTACAGTTTAGATTGCACAAACGCAAACGTATTTGGGTCCATCAGAAGGGAGAAGAACACCGCAATATTGCTAAACAACTGCCCAAAGATCAGCCCAACCAACAGCAAAGTGATGAGATTGCGCCCGCCTTTTGAAAAATAAAAACCAAATAGCAATAGCGAAAATCCCACCATGACCAGCACAGCAATCGAGAAGTTGACGTAGACATTCAGCACGAGCGCGCTTAAACCACCAAACAGCAAAACAATCAGCACTTGCGTCAACACATACAACGCATCAAACCCCATGATGCTTGGAGTAAGAATCCGGTTGTGGGTAATGGTTTGGAACACCAACGAAGATTGAGCAATCGCAATACCCGCCAATACCATGGCTAACACTTTAGGCACGCGTCGCGACAAAAAGTACTGGTAATTATCTGCCGTTAAGCCAATACCAATAAACAAAAACGCAAAAAGCAGCGCGACGGCTACCAATAAGAACAGTTTCTTGGAGTCACGCACTTTGCTTACCTCGCAATAACATCGCGATAAACACCACTCCACCCAAGATACTGATCACGATTGAAATCGGCATTTCATGAGGGAAGATGATCAATCGACTAACCAAGTCACACGCCAAAACGAGTATTGCCCCATACATGGCAGTAAGCGGGATATTGCGTTTAAGATTGTCACCATAGAAGTAACTGACTAAGTTTGGAACGATAAGCCCAAGAAACGGCAGTTGACCAACGATCATCACAACACTGGCAGACATTACCGATACCAAAAGTACACCTAACGTCACCACTTGTTGGTAGTTAAGACCAAGGTTTACTGCAAAGTCTTTACCAATGCCAACCGCAGATATGCGTGCAGCAAATAGGTAACTTAAAAGGGCGACGGGAACAGCAACATAAAGCAGCTCAAAATCACCACGCAAAATGTTGGCAAAATTCGCCACACTCCACGCTGACAGACTTTGTAGTGCATCGTATTTGTAGGCAATGAAGGTAGTAACGGCGTCAACAACGTTACCAAAGATGATGCCGACGAGCGGCACAAACACGACACTTTTGAATTGGATGCGTTGAATGAACTGGACGAACATCAAGGTACCCAGAATAGAGACTGCAAAGACAAGCCAAAGCTGTTCGCCATTACCAAAAAACACCACACTCATTACGTAACCGAGCATGGCACACTCAATCGTGCCCGTTGTTGAAGGCGCGGCGAATCGGTTTTGGCTAATTTGCTGCATAACTAATCCAGCGATGCTCAGCCCTGCTCCAGCAAGAAGAATGGCAAATAAACGTGGAATTCGACTAGTCAAGAAGAGTTCTGATGCTTTTGCATCGCCCGAAAACAACTGTTGGGGTGTCATATTTGCCACCCCAACAAACAACGATGCGACGCTCAGAACAATAAGAACAAGCAATAACTTTTTCAAAGTTAACCTCAGCTAGCTTTTTACAGATCGATCGTGTGTTTGATTTCACTCACCATCTTTTCTGTTGCGGTTACGCCGGACATTGCTAAGTACCAAGCATCAACATCTAGGAAGGTAATTTTCTTGTTCTTGTAAGCCGAAGTTGCTTTAACCAAATCGTTATCCAACGCTTTAGCGAGGTCATTGTCAGACTTTGCGTGAAGTGAGTTTCTATCAATGACTAGAATATTTTTCGGGTTAGCTTCGCGAATAAACTCGTAAGAGATGACATCACCGTGCGTGCCTGTTTTGAGGTTCTTCACTGTTTCAGTAAAGCCAAAATCTGTGTAAATCGCGCCAAAACGAGACTTCGAACCGAATGCACTGATGTTGTCTCCGATACTCAAAATCGTGAGTGCATCATTATTGTTGGTTTGGTTGTATTCGCGAATCGCCTTGAACTGTGCATCCAAGTTTTCGATCTTTTGCTCAACCTTGTCCTCTATGTTGAAGATCTTACCAAGATTGCGCCATTGTGCTTTTGTGCCCTGCCAGTAATCTTCTTTCTCTCCTGATGCAAAAACGACTGTTGGTGCAATTTCACTTAACTCATCGTATTTCGATGAACCACGAGGACCAACCAAAATCAAATCTGGTTTTTGCATATAGATGGTTTCGAAATCTGGTTCAAACAAACTACCAGCAGAGGTGTAATTGTCTTTATTGTATTTCGATAAGTATTTAGGAAGATGCGAGGCATTCGAGACTGCAACAGGGTCGATATTAAAGCTATCGAGCATATCAAGAGGGCCAAAGCCAATCACAACCACACGCTTTGGTGATTGTTCGACTTCTGTCGTTCCCATGTAGTGATCAATTTTGACGGTTGCAGCAAAAGCAGGTGAGATTGTGAGCAGCGAAACAAGAGCCGCACTGACGAGTTTTTCCATTATTTTAAACCTTAAATGAGATCCATTATCATGCGCATTCGCAATATATCGTTACTCACATAGGCATTCAACCGATTATTTAATAACTTTACATTCGTTACACTTCTAAATTGGCTTAATAAATCAACAAATTACACTGTACCTATATCGGATTTGAGACGGTAAGCGCAAAATAATAATTTTCATGTTTATCTCGTGATCGAGTGCTTATACTTCAAAACAAGTCTTATCAAAAAGGATTAGAAAATGAAGAAGTTAGCATTAATGGTTTTTGTCGCAGCGCAACTGATGGCTTGTACAGAGGTGGGCAGTGAAGCGTGGTGTAACGACATGAAAGAAAAGCCAAAAGGCGAATGGACCGCTAACGAAGCGTCTGATTTTGCTAAAAATTGTGTTTTTAAATCAGAATAAACACACATTGTTTTGATTGAATAACCGATAAACCAGATAGCCCGCAGCTTTTATTTTTAGAATGGAATCGTTGCGGGCTATTCATAGGCATCAAGAAACGCTTTTAGTGCAAGTTCATCAACAATCTCTAGCCCTTGTTCGCCCTTTCTGATCAAACCCTTGTCCATTAAATCTTTCACCGCTCGGCGATAAACACGCCCGGAAGTGCCAAATCTTTCGGCTTCTTGGTTTACTTTGCCAAATCCACCCAACAATGTATTAGTCTGTTTTTGTACTAACAAATCATAAGCGATGTTGTAAGTAATTGGGTATAACAAGCGATTGGTATAGATGTCCATTGAATCCTGATAGTCCTCCGCCAAAGCAGAGGCAAAGAAGAACATCATGTCAGGTTGCTGATGCAGCGCCTCAGTCAGTTTTTGGATACAGATGATATCCACCTGCATGTGTTCATCAGCTACCACATTCCATTGGCAAGGCGTTTGTGTGAAGTACTCCATTTCACCATAGATATGATAATCGCAATTGGCTTCGCCCAACTGGAAACGACGTCCGTTAGCAGCAATGATACTCATTGAAACTCGCCCGACTGGCACAACATAGAGATATTGAAGTTGTTCACCTTGGCGAAGGATCTCTTCACCAGAGTCAAAGTATCGACTGCCGATTTGGCATTGATAGATCAAGTCACGAAACTCAGCACTTTTCTGTTCTAGAAAGCTTTTGAAACGTCCAGTCGGATAAGGGCTTATTTTCACGTGAGTTTCTCTTTAATGACAACAATCTCGAATAGATTGTACTCGCTAGAATCGTTTGATGACAGCCAATAAAAAAGCGACACCAAGGTGCCGCTTATAAAATAAACTAAGCTGTGATCTAGTTAACTCTGTGCAATTAAGGCTTCAAGAGCAGCGTAAGACGCTAAACGCTCCCCTTCCATCATCACTTGCGCTTCGTCGACGTATTGCCCTACGCCTTCTTTCACATCCTGCTGATACAAAACCACATTGTTCAAAATGGAGGCGACATTCAGACAACGCAGTCGACCGACGGTAAACAGAGCTGAGGTTTCCATATCCGCGCCGAGAATACCTTTCTTGTTCCAGTATTCGCAGATCGCTTCTTCGTCGTCGGTATAGAAGCTGTCATGGGAACGAACCACACCTAAATGATAGCGCGCCTCTTTTTCGGCTAAATAGCTGTCCAGCGCTTTCAGTAACGAAAAGCTTGCGTAAGCCGGATAAGAAGAGCGAACGTACGCTTTCGAGCCACCTTCGTCTCTCACTGCGCCTTCAGCCACAATCAACTCACCAAGTTGAATGCCAGATTGCATCGCGCCAGCCGACCCCACACGAATCACATCTGTCACACCACACTGTTTTAGCTCTTCCACCGCAATGATCATCGATGGAGCGCCGATACCTGTACTACACACTGATACGCGCTGACCTCGGTATGTCCCCGTAAACACTCGATACTCACGGTTTTCAGAGACCAGTTCTGCGTTATCAAATAACGCGGCAATACGGTTTGCTCGATCTGGCTCACCACAGACGATCACTCGAGGCGCTATTTGAGTGCTGTCTACGCCAATATGAGGTTGTTTCATCATTGGCTTAACCTTGAGCTACGGCTTGAGTTAGGGGCTTCTCACCGTTGCGTTTTGCGCTACGTGCCCACTCTCTTGTGCCGTTTGCTGCGATGAACATGAGAATCGCGTATTGAACCGACATTGCGTACACTCCTTGTGTCGCATAAATCCCAACACTGATGATGTTGATTACGACCCAAAGAATCCAGTTCTCAACGTACTTACGTGTCATCAAGATTTGCGCCACGATAGAAAGCACGGTCATGGTTGCATCCCAGAATGGAAAAGCATCTGGCTCTAAGACTGGCTCAGACAAACCTGCACCGAACACATTCAACGTATCAACGGCAATGTTAGCCAACGCAAAGAAGAATGGGTCGATGTAAATCGTTAACATCGCAATCGCAACAATGCTTACTGAACCTGTCGCGATCAGCTTCTGTTTGCTTAACCAACGCACCTCAAGTGTCTCACCTTGTGCATTTGGTCTTGTCCATGCATACCAGCCATAGATGTTGGCGCAGAAGAAGAAAAGTTGAAGCAGAAGCAATCCGTAAAGCTGAATCTGGAAAAAGATAACGGCAAAAAGTGTCACGTTCAGCAGACCGAACAAGTAGTTAATGGTTTTTTCTTGGCTCGCAAACCAAATACAAAGCAGACCGAAAACTGTACCAAACGCTTCGATCCAGCTCATTGCATAGCCACCACCAATAGGAATGTTAACAAGGGTGTTGTTAATGTCTAACAGGGCAAATAGGTCCATGAAGATGTCCTTTATTATTGTGCTTGGGATGCGCTCATCTTATTGTCTCGCAGCAAACAAAAAGGAGGACATTTGTCCTCCCTTCAATGTATCCGATCATAAATCAGATCAATAATTGTTTTAAAATAGCTGAATTCTGCCAATTTAAGCAGGTAGCTATTAGGACTCGTGCCCTAAATAACGTTTTTTGAACGTAGATGATGAAGCAAACAGTAACGTCGCAAGAAGAGTAATGATAAAACCTGCTGAATACTCAAACGCTTCATTGACCAATAGCTGATAAAGACTCAAGAAAAAAATAAACGCAACTGCGGTAACGTTCAAACGGTGAAACCATGGGTGTTTCACTGAAAACTTCGCATATCCCTTTGACAACATAATGCTATTCCGCCGAATATATAATTAACATTTCTATTTATAATGAAAGTTAATATTATTCTTTTATCATAGAAAGAGAAATAATTTATTTCTAATTTCTAGCAAAGTATCACAGGGGTGAATTGATACTATTGACTCTCTAAAACCTTCACACTATTACGCTCAACCAATGTTGGTTCAAGCTGTACAACCTGAGCTTCATCAGATTTATCATCCAGTTTTCGCAATAAGGTTTCGACTGCAGCTTGCCCTAGACGGTATTTCGGTTGGTGGATCGTTGTCAAAGATGGAGACATGAACTTGGCGATATGGATGTCATCGTAGCCAATAATGGATAACTGCTCTGGAATTTTAATTCCTAGCTCGTTAGCCGCGTTAATTGCGCCCATTGCCATCATGTCGTTGGAGACAAAAATCGAGCTTGGTAACGGACCACGTTCCGCCATTTTCTTGAAGGCTTGATAACCACCCTCACATTCAAAGTCAGATTCAACAATCCAGTTTGCATTGAATTCAAGCTCAGCTTCAATCATCGCTCGCTTATAGCCTTCGTAACGCATTTGCGCTTGATGCTTGATTAGTGGACCTGTAATACAACCAATCTCTTGGTGGCCGCAGTCGATAAGGTATTTAGCTGCAAGATAGCCACCACGAAGCGAATTATCTTGAATCTTATCGCTGGTGAACAGCATAGGGCCCCAGTCCATCACTACAACAGGAATGTCAGGGTAACGTTCGAATACATCAATACGCTCCCCTTCTAACGATGAACACATCAAAATCAGGCCATCAACGCGCTTTTGCAACAGCGTATTGATAGATTCACGCATGCGCTCGTTATCACCTTCAGTGTTACACAGGATCAGACTGTAACCTTTGTGGTAGCAACTGCGCTCAACACCTTTTACGACTTCACCGAAAAATGGGTTGGTTGAGGTGGTCACTAGCATACCAATGGTTTTGGTGCGGTTCACTTTGAGACTACGCGCCAAAGCAGACGGCGCGTAGTAATTGAGCTCTTTGGCAGCGTTGTTGACTCGTTCCGAGATCTCTTCGCTGACAAAGCGAGTTTTGTTAATAACATGGCTCACAGTTGAGGTGGAAACCCCTGCCAGTTTTGCGATGTCTTTCATCGTTGCCATGTTATTACTCCTTAATTAGTTTTTAACCAGAAACTCCTCAACCTCTTCACGGGTTGGAATGGAGGTTTGCGCGCCAAAGCGAGTTACTGAGATCGCTGCTGCTGCGTGGGCAAACTTAATCGCTGATTCTAAAGGTAAGTCTTCCAATAAACCAGTGACTAATGCCCCATTAAACGTATCGCCCGCCGCAGTGGTATCTGTTGCTTCTACGCGAAAACCAGGAATGATTTCACCGCGACCGTTTTGACTCAACCACACCCCTTTCGCACCAAGCGTGATCATGACGATTTCAATGCCTTTCGAATGCAGGATGTTCGCCGCTTCTTGTGCACTGTCATCGTCTGTTACCGTCACACCTGTTAGCACTTCCGCTTCCGTTTCATTTGGTGTAATCACATCAATGCAAGACAGTAATTCATCTGACAGCTCGCGAGCTGGTGCAGGGTTAAGAATCACATTGGTTTTCGCATCTTTCGCGATTCGCGCAGCTTTCTCGATGCCGCACATTGGCGTTTCTAGTTGCATCAACAAGTAATCAGCCTGACGAATGCGCTCTAGATCGGGCTCAATCGCCTCTGCAGTCAGCTTTGCGTTGGCTTCTGCTGAGATACAAATGCTGTTCTCGCCGCTGTCCGCCACTTGAATCATGGCAATGCCCGTTGGGCAGTTTGGTTGCATCTTCACACCAGTGATGTCGATGCCATCCATTTTGAAGTTCTCGCGAATGTTGATGCCGAATGAATCATCACCCACACACGCAATAAAACCGATGTCTGCGTTTAATCGAGCTGCCGCAACAGCTTGGTTGGCACCTTTGCCACCTGGGATAACTTGATAGTTGCGACCATGCAGCGTCTCGCCTGGGCGAGGGAAAGAAGGCACTTGAAGAACATGGTCAGCGTTTACACTACCTAACACCACTAACTTATTCATACGGTTATCCTCGGTTCTGATTGAACCCTTTATATTTGAACAGGAGTAATAGGTTTACGCTCTTTGGAAAAACGTAAGCGTATTACGATTCAACTAGATTTAATTTTCTAACTTACCGCTTTTGTTGTTTGGAATGACCCAACACACTCATTGGGTCATTCCGTTATCTTCAACAAAGAAGAATCACTGAGTCAGGCTCTAAACTTACTTAGTCACGACTTTAAGCGGAACAGGAATGTACTCCTCAACCTTCTCGCCTTTCAATACTTTCGCTGCAGTTTCTACACCCAACGCACCGATAAGATCTGGTTGCTGTGCGATCGTCGCAGCTAGCTTGCCACGGTTTACAGCAGCGATACCATCATCAGTACCGTCGAAGCCAACGATCATTACGTCTTTACCTGAAGCTTGTACTGCGCGAAGCGCACCCAGAGCCATCTCATCGTTCTGAGCAAATACCGCTTGAACATCTGGGTTCGCAGCAAGCAAGTTTTCCATTACGTTCAGACCTTTAGTGCGGTCAAAATCAGCAGGTTGGCTTGCTAGTAGCTCCATGTTGCTGCCCTTCACTGCTGTCATGAAGCCTTCACCACGCTCACGCGCCGCAGACGTACCTGCAATACCCTCTAGTTGGATAACTTTCGCTTTCTCACCTACTTTTTCCATGATGTAGTGACCAGCCATTTCGCCGCCAACTACGTTGTCAGAAGCGATGTGGCTCACTACGTCACCACGGCTTGCACCACGGTCTAGTGTCAACACAGGGATCTTAGAACGGTTCGCCATACGAATCGCGTTTGACACAGCGTCTGAATCTGTTGGGTTAATCAGAATTGCTTTTACGCCGCGAATCGTCAGGTCTTCGATGTTTGACAGTTCTTTACTCGGGTCATTTTGCGAGTCCAGTACAATCAAGTCATATCCCAGTTCTTTCGCTTTCGCTTCTGCACCGTCTTTCATCGTTACGAAGAACGGGTTATTCAGTGTAGAAACTACAATCGCCATGGTATCTTGAGCGTGCGCCGCTACCGATACGGTTGAAGAAAGAAGTGCAGCAGAGATAAGAGTTGCGAGTTTTTTCATCGTTCTAGTCCTTTGTGTAGGGTGAGCCAGCACACGTCCTCTGGCTCGATTTGTATTCAGGATTTAGTGGAGCTCTTTACTTTAAATATCAATTACTTGTTTTTGTTGTCTACCAGTACTGCTAGCAAGATAACCACTGCTTTCGCAATCATTTGGTAGTAAGAAGAAACATCGAGTAGGTTAAGCGCGTTGTTTAGGAAGCCGATGATCAGAGCACCAATCAAAGTTCCCATGATGCGACCTTTACCGCCCATCAAGCTGGTGCCGCCAAGAACAACCGCTGCGATTGCATCTAGCTCATAACCCATACCTGCTGTTGGCTGCGCGGAAGAAAGGCGAGACGTCACGATGATGCCAGCAAGCGCTGCCAACATACCGCAGATGGCGTATACACCAATTTTCACACGGTCAACGTTGATACCAGAAAGGCGTGTAGCTGATTCGTTGCCACCAAGTGCGTACACGTAGCGACCAAATCGAGTGTGGTTCAGTAGGTACCAAGCTGCTGCAAAGACAATCACCATCAACCATACAGGAACTGGGATACCAAGTGCGTAACCTGTGCCGAACCATGCAAATGCGTCTGCTGTGTCGGTAAAGCCCGTTGAGATAGGACGACCGTCTGTGTAAACCATGGTGACACCGCGTAATAACGTCATGGTAACCAGTGTTGCGATAAAGGCTTGAACCTTACCTTTAGCAATGATGATACCGCTGATCGCACCCAGTACCGCACCAGCAAACAATGCCGTCGGAACCGCAATAAGCACCGGCACTTCTAACGCAATCATGCTCGCGGCAAACGCACCACACAGCGCGAGTACAGAACCAACACTTAAGTCTATGCCTGCGGTCAGAATAACCAACGTCATACCTACCGCGATGATCGCATTGACTGAGGTTTGACGAAGAATATTAAGAATGTTGTCTACCGTAAAAAAGTTCGGGTTCAAGAATGACACAACAACAATCAAGAAAATCAGTGCAATCAGTGACTTTTGCTCAATCAGCCATTCTTTGGTGAACAACTTTGTGCTGTTCGCTTCGGTTGGTTTGCTCATGGTCTTAGTACTCATGCTGCTTCCTCATTGATCTTTCTGCCTACGGCACAAGCGAGTAGTGTTTCTTGGTCGGCGTCTTTCGCATCGAATTCGCCAGTAATACGACCTTCGTGCATCACCATGATGCGGTCACTCATGCCCAGCACTTCAGGCATCTCAGAAGAAACCAAGATGATGCTCATACCTTCGGCTTTAAATTTGTTGATTAGCTGATAGATTTCTTTCTTCGCACCCACGTCGACACCACGAGTTGGCTCATCCAGAATCAGAACTTTAGGTTTGGTCATTAACCCTTTTGCGATTGCCACTTTCTGCTGATTACCACCAGAAAGGTTGCCAATGATTTGGTCTCGGGTTGGCGTTTTGATGTTGAACAACTTAATGAAGTCTTCAACCGCCAACACTTCTTCGCCATGTTGGATTTGGAAACCTTTGGTGAGTTTATCCAGTGCACACAGAGACATGTTCTCCTTCACGGATAAGCCCAGCACCAAGCCATCGCCTTTACGATCTTCAGAGATGTAAGCAATGCCGTTCGCCAAGCCGTCTTGCGGGCTAACTGGGTTAATGGTTTTGTTGTCTAAGTTGATGACACCACGCTCACTCGGTAGCGCACCGTAAATGACCTTCATCAGTTCAGTACGCTCCGCACCCATCAAGCCTGATACGCCAAGGATTTCACCACGTTGAAGCGTGAAGTTAATATCGTGAACACCCGAGCCCGTCAAACCAATCACTTCAAGACAAACATCACCATGCGTCACATCGATACGTGGATATTGCTCTTCCAATTTACGGCCAACCATCATTTCGATGAGTCCGTCTTCGTTAGTGTCTTTAACTTGGCATTCACCGATAAACTTACCGTCACGCAGCACAGTAATGTCATCACAGATTTCGAAGATTTCTTTCAGGCGGTGTGAGATATAAACGATGCCGCAACCTTGATCGCGAAGTTCGTTAATTACTTTAAACAACGACTCCGTCTCTTTGTCGGTCAAAGCATCCGTTGGTTCATCCATGATGATGACTTTAGATTCAAAAGACAGCGCTTTCGCAATCTCAACCATTTGCTGTTCACCAAGGCTCAAATCACCAAGCAAAGTTTTTGAAGAGTGTTTTACGTTAAGGCGTTGAAGCAACTTGTCTGCTTCTTCATACATTTTGCCCCACTGAATACGCCCCATAGAGCCGGTAAATTCACGGCCTAGATAGATGTTTTCAGCAATCGTCAGCTCAGGGATCAAGTTCAATTCTTGGTGAATGATACTGATGCCCGCTTCTTGAGAATCACGCGGACCTTTAAACGCCGCTGGCTGACCTTGATATTTGATGCTTCCTGCATCCATGTGGTAGATGCCCGTAAGCACTTTCATCAAGGTCGACTTACCTGCCCCGTTCTCGCCCATCAGCGCCATCACTCGACCCGGGTATACATTAAGGCTGGCTTTATCCAACGCCTTAACACCCGGGAAGGCTTTCTCGATGTCGCTCAGTTGTAGAATGGCTTGAGTCATAATTTGTCCTCAATTAGTTGTGGCTTAAAACACCACGCCAGCTAGGAAAATCACGTTCGCATACGGTGTGCACTCGCCTGTTCTAACAACAGCGCGACTCTGTTCTGTACGAACTTTAAAATCTTCATGCGATACATAGTTAATCGCGATTTGCTTACCTGTTTGCTCACTCTCTTTCGTCAGCTCAGTAACAAGTGCATCATGGTGAACTGGGCTAACTGTTGCGAATTCTTCAGCAATGATGACCCCTTCAATTTGGGACTCAGACAGAATCACGCGAACGGTATCAAGGAAACCAGGTACGCCATGAGTCAACGCTAAATCAATACGTTGTACATGATCAGGAATTGGCAAGCCCGCGTCACAAATGGTGATTTCGTCGGTATGACCCAGCGTCGCCACCAAGTAAGAAATTTCTGAGTTAATTAGGGTACTTTTTTTCATCTCATCGACCTTTCGGTTACACGTTCATACAACTGTGAGTGTCTCTCTTGGACTAAATTCCATATTGACAAAACACTCATCGAAACGTTTCGATGCAATAATAAAACGCCAAGAAGAATTGACCAGTCACAGATCGATAAGGTGTGAGAATGATCCGTAATTGAGTGCTAACTGATTAAGAAAAAGATATTGAGGTCACACTTCCCTATCGAAACGTTTCGATGACTTATGAAAATATGAGCAAAGTCATTGAACTGTTAATTCCGTGAGCAAACTCATTCACAACAAAAATATGTTGAGTTAGTTTGAAATAACGAAAATATGTCTAAAGTTTGAGACTTATTCTGGTCAATCTCGTAAAAAAGCGCACACAGCATCACAAATATACGAAGGTCGTCTGACTTTAGAAAACCACCCACTTACAATTTGAAAAACACAGAAATACTATCGTCATCCGTTCGGAACCTTTAAGTAGGGAACGTTTGTAGGGACACAAACGGAAGTTGAAGAACCATAATGAAACTAAGCAATAGAGTTGTTTTGCTTGTCGCGCCAGTCATTCTTATTAGCGCGTTGGTGTCGAGTTACATCATATATAGCATTCAAAAAGTCACACTGATTAAGCGAGAAGACAGCTACATTCAGCTGCAAATGGAAAAGCTCGCGGGGCAATTTCGTCAGGCCAACATATTCCTCAATAGCTACGCCTACACATTAAGCAAAAGCGAAGTTTTACAAGACTACTTCGTCAATCATGACAATCCGTATCGTGAGCGACAGCTATTCAACCGTCTCGATGAAACCGTTGATGTATTAAGCCATGGCTACAGTGGCGATGCGAATATGGCGATCCTCGATGGCAATCAACAACTGCTTTATTACACTGAGAACCAATTCTATGAATCCAGTGGTCGCTTTGACCCCAAGATCCTTGAATACGTAGAAACGAGTTACGCGCAGCATGGCGAGGTTAGCCACACTGGCTTTATCTATAACTCCAGCGGCCAGAGCATTCTGCTTCAATACGAACTGTTTGATCAACGAACGGGCGAACACCCACCAAGCTTTGACCCACAAAATGCTTTCTTCGTTGTGGTTTCAGTCTCTCTAGAAGCATTCAATAACATCAAGCACGAGATTGAGTTCGATACCCATAGCGTCATCACCTTTTCTAACAAACCGATTATTCTGGATATCCCACTCGCACAAACCATCGAATTGCTACCCCATTTTTATGCGGTGCTCTCTCCTGCAGAGTACTTAATGTGGAACAAAGTCGATAAAGTATGGCTAGAACTGGCGCTATCATTTGGCATTGCGTCTTTCAGTACAATCACTCTGATTGTACTGATTCTCTACCGATACGTCCTAAGTCCTGTTTCTCGACTCGATAGACAGTTACGCGAAATTGAGTCAAACAAACGCAAAAATATTGAGAAGCTGAATACAGATGACGAAATAGGACGTTTGTCATCCCGCTTCTTCGATATGTATGAAGAGCTAAACAATATCTATCACAAAACAAAACGATTAGCAGAAACCGATCACCTGACTCAGTTAGCAAACCGTCACCGTTTTCACGAATTAGCGACCCGCGAACTGGCGGAACCATCAGAACAATTGTGGGTGATTTATATCGACCTTGATAACTTCAAATACGTAAATGACAAATACGGCCATGAGTTAGGCGATAAACTGCTACAAGTATTTTCCAAACACATCAAGAAAGTCTGTCAAAAGTTCACTCAACAGTACAATAGCCCATGCTTTGGAGCTCGCTTGTCTGGGGACGAATTTGCGATTCTCCTTAGTGCAAACCACAAAGACAGTAACATCCCAGATTTGTTTGCAACCGAACTACTCAAACCCATCCACAATTTGAGTCACTCATCCACAAACTCATTTCCTGTCACCTCAAGTGTTGGTATCGCCCAATACCCAAGAGATGGTGCCGATGTCGCTAAATTGCTTTCTAGTGCAGATGCCGCGATGTACCAAGCAAAGCGCGCAGGTAAAAATCAGTATGCGTACTATTCTGCCGCTCTGAATATTGAAGCGCAGCGTCGCAGCCAAATTGAGCGTGCACTGCGTAAAAACAACGTTGAAGACGAGTTCCATTTAGTCTTCCAACCTTACATGAACAGCAATGCTAACGAAATTGAAGGCTTAGAAGTTTTACTACGTTGGGAGGCGGAAGGCATTGGTTCAATACCGCCAAAAGAGTTTATTCCGATAGCAGAACAGACCGGATTATTTGAGAAAATTGACCGTTGGGTCTTCGCAAACGCGATGGAAGAATACCACCAGCTTAAGAGCATTTTTGGTAAAGACATCATTCTATCCATCAACTTGTCGTCTGCCGAACTCAATTCGCTCTCTATGGCAGAGTTTATTCACGATAAAGCGAAACTAAATGGCGTGCCAGCACATTGCATTGAGTTGGAAATTACCGAAACCTTCGCTGCGGACCAACAAGGTACTGCCCTACTCGACGAGTTGGCAAAACTGGGATACAAACTCGCGATCGACGACTTCGGTTCGGGCTACACATCACTGACACAATTGGTGCAATACCCAGTGCAAAAGATCAAGTTTGACCGAGAGTTTCTTTTAACATTAATGAACACCGATAATGGACATGTCATCAAGCCAATCATTGAGCTCTGCCATGCACAGAATAAAAAAGTCACCGCAGAAGGCATCGAACACAACGTCATGCACGAATGGCTTTCATCTTATCGGTGCGACTTTATGCAAGGCTACCTGTTCGGTAAACCAATGGATAAAGAGCAGTTAAATCTCTGGTGGAAATCCGCCAATGACCAGCCATTTTCTCAATCAGATATCGCTTAGTCGAATGAGTACTCCATAAGCCAACATGACGACGTGCAAAACTCAACAAAAAAGGAGCACTGCTGTGCTAATGCCAGTCAGTTAAGCTGACTGGCATTTTTCTTTTTCCAGATTGGATACTTTGCTGATTTGTAACGGAGAAC